>NZ_JAVIJB010000021.1:0-118540 GCF_033977165.1 Mesorhizobium captivum | reverse complement strand
GGCCTTGGCTTCGGCGAGATCGCGCCGGTCATAGAGCCAGCGCAACTCCTGCAGGCAATCATCGGCATGCTTCCTCGGCAGATGATCGAGGGCGTTCCTGAGGAAGTGCACGTAGCAGCGCTGCCAGGCCGCTTCCGGGATCACCTCGCCGATCGCCGCGACCAGGCCGGCATGATCGTCGGACACGACCAGTTCGACGCCCTTGAGGCCGCGCGCCTTCAGCGCCACGAGGAAGTCCTTCCAGGCCGAGCGGCTCTCGCGATTGGCCATCTCCACAGCCAGGATCTGGCGTCTTCCGTCCCAGTCGATGCCGACCGCGATCAGCACCGCCTGGCTCATGACGATGCCGGCCTCGCGCACCTTCTCGTAGCGGGCGTCGAGGATGAAGTAGGGGAAGGGCTCGTGAAGCGGGCGTTCGGCAAACGCCTTCAGGCTCTCGTCCAGGCGTTTGTTGATGGCCGAGATCGACGAGGCCGAGAAGGCATGGCCGCACAGCTCCTCCGTGATCGCCTTGACCTTTCGGGTCGACACCCCTTGCACATACATCTCCGCCAGCGTCGCCACCAAGGCGCGTTCCGAACGCTGATAACGCTCGAACAGTTCGGTGGAGAAGCGCCCCTGCCGGTCCTGCGGCACTCGGAGCTCGAGCTTGCCGACGCGCGTCACAAGGGTGCGGCCATAGTAACCCGAGCGGTAGCCGAGCCGTTCGGGCGTGCGCTCGCCCTTCGAAGCGCCCAGCGCCTCGTCCATCTCCGCTTCGAGAACCTCCTGCATCACCGTGCGGATCACTTCACGCAAGCCATCCGGGCTATGAAGCAGAATGTCTTTGACGGCGGCGCTGGCTGTCTTACTTTCACTCTCGGTCATGGTGGCGTTCCTTCCAGGGAATCGGTGACGTTGAACATCACCAGCCTGCCATGACCGCCCTCTCTCGGCGAATTTGCAGAACTCTCAGAACACTACCCATCCGTCCGAGCGAGAACAGCGAATTGAAGCTCGGCTGGGTCGGCTCCAGCGACGGATGGACGGAGACGAGCGGTGGCGTGCCGGCCAACGATGTCGACCTCAAGTCGAACACCTTCACGGCCCGCTACAACATCACCGACGACGCCAAGAGCTGGCTCGACCTCCACATCAACGCCTCCTACAACAAGACAGTTCTCGACCTGACGACGCTTGTCCCGCAGAACCGGTTCGATCCGAGCACCGGTCTGCCCGTGCTGCTGCCCGCCGGTTCCTTGTCGACGTTCGATGTCGGGACGACTGGTATCGACATCTGGAACACGTCACGCTTCGAGACCGCCGGCATCGCGCATGAGCTGACCTATGGCGGCGACTGGGTCGGCGACGACGTCGAGACGGGCGGCACGGCCGGTGCCGACAGCTTCTACACGCCGTCGGGCAAGCGCAACGTCTCCGGCGCCTACATCCAGGACAAGCTGACCTGGGAATGGCTCGAGGTCATCGCCGGCCTGCGCTATGACAGCTACAGCCTGAAGGACACGGACCACGAAACGTCAGGCGACCGGCTGTCGCCGCGCATCACCGTCGGCGTCTCGCCTTTCGAAAGCGCAGCCCTCGCAGGCCTGCAGTTCTACGGCACCTATGCGGAAGGCTACCGCTCGCCCTCGCTGACGGAGACGCTTATCAGCGGTAATCACCCGGCCGGCGTCACCTTCCCGTTCCTGCCCAACCCCAATCTCAAGCCTGAAACCGGCAAGACCGTCGAGTTCGGCGTCAATTACAAGCAGAACGACATTCTCGAAGCCGGCGACGCGCTGCGGCTCAAGGCCGCCTACTTCAACAACAATGTCGAGGACTATATCGACGGCGTCACGCTGTCGGCCTTCGACCCGACCAGCGGCTGCCCGTTCGGCCCGGGCATCCCAATCTGCTTCCAGTACCAGAATTTCGCCAAGGCCAAGATCAACGGCTTCGAACTGGAAAGCGTCTACGACACTGGCTGGGGCTATGCCGGCCTCTCGGCCTCCATCATCAACGGCCACACCATCTCGTATGAAGGCGAACGGGCCGACCTTGCCAGCATCCCCTCGTCCCAGGTGACGGCGCAGCTTGGCCTCCGCTTCCTCGAAGACAAGCTGACGGTCGGCGGCGAAGTTCAATATAACGGCAAGCCCAAGGGCAATCCGATCGCCAAGGATTATACGCTGGTCAATGCCTTTGCCAGCTACCAGGCGACCGACAATCTCAAGGTCGACTTCCGAGCCGACAATCTCTTCGACGTCAAATACACCAATCCGCTCAACGGAAGCTCGACCGCCGTCATCTATGAACCCGGTATCACGCTGAAGCTGGCGGCAACCATGCGCTTTGGAGGCTGACGAGAATGAAGAGCTTGATGACGTCCTTTCGTCTACTGACCTCGACGTTTGCGATATCGCTTGCGACGGTGCCGGCGTGGGCTGGAACTCCGGCGCCGGCCGCTCAACTGAGCCTCGAGCTCAACGCCGCTCAGCGTTCCGACAAGGGTTGCCGGCTGACTTTCGTCGTCAACAACGCGCTCGGCGTCGACCTGTCGAAGGCGGCTTTCGAGATAGCGCTGTTCAACGAGGCCGGCGTCGTCGATCGCCTCACCGTGCTCGACTTCAAGGACCTGCCCGCCGGCAAGACCAAGGTCACGCGCTTCGACCTTGCCGGCCCCGATTGCGGCAAGCTCAGCCGCGTGTTGATCAACAGCGCGACGGAATGCGCCGGCACTGGTGTCGACGCCGCAGCCTGCATGCGCGCCTTGAAGACGTCGACCAAGACCGGTATCGCTTTCGGGGTCTGACCACGATGGGCATCGAGCCGGCCCTTGCGCGCGACGCCGTCGCCTTGCCTTTGGCAGGCGTCGGCTTTGCGCCACTTGCGGCAAGCGATCTTGATTTGACAATTCCAGACTGGTTGCGGCAGGTCTCGTCGCGAAACATGCAGGACATCAACCGCCCTTCCGATGCAGGCAGTGAGCCGGCGATCACGCCGGCCGAGCCACTCGTGCAGGCGCGGCAACCGCCGGGAGAGCGCAATTGGACGGTGGCGATCATCGCCTCGGTCCTGCTCCATGGCGCCGCGACGGCAGCGTTTCTGATCGCGCCCGCCGGGACATTCGATTCTAGCAACGCGATACAGGCCGAGGGCACCGACCGGTCCGGCGCCAACGTCGTCGGCAGCGCCTTGGATGACCAGGCACCCGGCACGGTGGATGTTACTTTGGTGCCGGATCCGCAACCGGTGAAACGCCGGACCGTCCAGCCCACTCCGCCAATCGAGGCGCCTCAACCAGCAAGCGAGCCGGCGACGCCTAAGCCGCCGCCGGAAGCCGTCAAACAGCCCACCCTCATCCCAGATATCCTGGCGGCCGACACGCCGCGCCGGGATGATCGCAGGGCCCCCACGGGCAGTGAACCGGCGCCTGCGATCAAACCGCAAAGCACCGAAGCGCCCGTTGCTGAGCCCGCGCAGCCTCCGGTCCAGAGTGCGAGATCGAGCGAACCAGCCGGATCGGCAGGGTCAAATAATCCCATTGAATCCCGCGGCAAGGCGGATGGCGATCTGCGGGATGCGCCGGCCCTTGCCAGTAAGGGCAAGCAACAGGCCGCCGCCGGCAATGCCATGGAATCCCGCTACAGCGGTGAAATTCAGAAGAAGCTTGCCCGCGCCAACCGTCGCGTTTCGAAATCGATCCAAGCAAAGGCTCGCAACAATGCCAGGGTGGTTTTCGTCGTCTCGGCCGACGGCAGCATCAGCGACTTGCAGCTCGCCGAAAGTTCAGGGTCTGCCGAGCTCGATCAATTCGCTTTGACTCTGGTGCGCAAGCAAGCCCCGTTCCCTCCCATTCCACCCGAGACCGGAAGATCAAGCTGGGTGTTCAAAGCGCGGATCGGCCCTTTTTAAAGCCTTCGCCACCCCAAACGTCAGATTTCATCCATTTCGAAAGGAAGCCAATGTACATCGCCATGAACCGCTTCAAGGTCCAGAACGGCTCCGAGGAAGCCTTCGAGGACGTTTGGAAGAACCGCGACTCCAGCCTATCCGAAATGCAGGGGTTCAAGGAGTTCCATCTGCTGCGCGGTCCGGTCAACGAGACCGAGGGCTATACGCTGTTCGCCTCGCACACTGTCTGGGCAAGCCAGGACGATTTCGTTGCCTGGACGAAGTCTGAGAATTTTCGCGCCGCCCACCGCAACGCCGGCACCTCGAAGGTGCACTATCTCGGCCACCCGCAATTCGAGGGCTTTTCGGTCGTCGAAGGCGCCTGACCGCCGCTAACGCGCAGCGGCCTTCAACAATTCCCACGCGTGACTAAGCAGCCGCCAGCAGGCTGGCATTGCCGCCCGCCGCCGTCGTGTCGACGCAGACCGCACGCTCATGCGCGTAGGCCGCAGGGTTCAGCACTTCGCTGACCAGCGGCACAATCGGCCCGGCGCGCTCGGCAATCACCTTGCGCACGATGCGCGCCGCTTCCGGCGTGCCGGAGAAGGCGACGACATCGACGCGCAGCGACCGCGCCTCGACCGGGTCCGGCCGACCGTCTATCGCCGCCAGCGGCAGGCCCTTGCCGGTCAAGGCCGACAGCGCCGCCGGAGCTCCGGGCGCCACTGCGAGCACAGCATTGCCAGCCGCCAAAGCCTGGATTGCCTGCGCGAGCAGCGTCTCGGCATCCGGCCCGAGGCAGAGCACGCGCCCACGCGGCGCCAGCGACAGCGTGTTTGCCTCGCCTGTCGGTCCGGGCAGGTCGACCTGGCCGAAATCGAGGCTCGCCGCTGCAGCGATTGCAGCCGCTCCCTTGCCACGCAGATGTTTTCTCAGGATCGCCACCCGATCCGGCCGTGTCGACCAGCCGCCGAGCGCCGGATCCGGCAGATTGTCGGCGAGCTCGGTGGCGGTCACCTTGTGGCCTCCGCCAACCTCCGTGCCGGCCTCCGGTCCCTTGCGGAAGCGGCGCAGATAATGCGGCCCGCCGGCCTTGGGACCGGTGCCCGACAACCCTTCGCCGCCGAAAGGCTGCGAACCGACCACGGCGCCGATCTGGTTGCGGTTGACATAGATGTTGCCGGCATGGATACCGTCGACAAAGTGCTGGACGCGGCCCTCGATGCGGGTGTGCAGGCCGAAGGTCAGGCCGTAACCCTTGCGGTTGATGGCGGCAATCACCGCATCGATATCGTCGGCGTCGAAGGTCGCGACATGCAGCACCGGGCCGAACACCTCGCGCTCCATCTCTTCGATGCCTTTGACGCGGAACACGTGCGGCGCGACGAAGCGGCCGTTTTTCGGCGCGTCCAGCTTGGCGATCAGCCGGCCCTCCAGCCCCTTCTTCGTGCAATAGTCGCTGATCGAGCTTTGCGCGTCGTCGTCGATGACCGGGCCGACATCGGTCGAGATCAACCAGGGATCGCCGACGTTGAGCGCTTCCATCGCGCCCTTCAGCATTTCCAGCATCTTCTTCTCGACATCCTTCTGGACATAGAGCACGCGCAGCGCCGAGCAGCGCTGGCCCGCACTCTGGAAGGCGGAGGCGAGGATGTCGCGCACCGCCTGTTCAGGCAGCGCCGTGGAATCGACGATCATGGCGTTCAGCCCGCCCGTCTCGGCGATCAGCATGGCGTCGGGCGGCGCGGTCTCGGCGAGTTGCTTCTCGATGAGCTTGGCGACCTCGGTCGAGCCGGTGAAGCAGACGCCGGCAATGCGCGGGTCGGCGGCGAGCGGCGCGCCGACCGAAGGGCCGTCGCCCGGCAGAAGCTGGATGACGTCCTCCGGCACGCCGGCCTCGCGCAGCATCTCGACGGCGCGGAAGGCGATCAGCGGCGTCTGCTCGGCGGGCTTGGCGATCACCGAATTGCCGGTGACGAGCGCCGCGGCGATCTGGCCGGTGAAGATCGCCAGCGGAAAATTCCACGGCGAGATGCAGACGATCGCGCCGCGCGCTTGCGTGCCCGCTTCGGCATTTGCCGCCTCGGCCGTGTAGTAGCGCAGGAAGTCGACCGCCTCGCGCACCTCGGCGACGCCGTCGGCCAGCGACTTGCCGGCCTCGCGGGTGGCTAAAGCGAAGAACTCGGCGGCATTGGCCTCGTAGAGGTCGGCGGCGCGGTTGAGGATCGCGCCGCGCTCGCCAACCGGACGTTTCGCCCAGCCCGGCTGCGCCTCGACGGCGATCCGCACGGCGGTGGCCACCTGCTTGGCCGCCGCCTCATGCACGGTGCCGACGACTTCGTCGGGCTTGGCCGGATTGACGATCTGGCGCTGCTTGCCGTAGCCGGCGGCGCGCGTGACCGGCTTGGCATGCCAGCGATCCGCCCCGGCAAATTCCGCCCTCGCCTTGTCGATGGCTGCAAGCGTGACCGGATCGGTGATGTCGAAACCCTTGGAATTGCGCCGGTTGGCGCCGAAGATCGCGGCTGGGCGCGCGATTGCCGGATTGGAGGCCGGGCCTTGTCTTTCCACCGTCTCAAGCGGGTCGCGCGCGATCTCCTCCGGCTCGACCTCCTCGTCGGTCAACTGATGGACGAAGGAGGAGTTGGCGCCGTTTTCCAGGAGCCGCCGCACCAGGTAGGCGAGTAGGTCGGAATGCGCGCCGACCGGCGCATAGATGCGGCAGCGCGTCCCTTCAGCCTTGCGCACCGTCTCGTGCAGGGATTCGCCCATGCCGTGCAGGCGCTGGAACTCGAAGGAATCGCGGTCCTTCGCCATCGACAGGATCGCCGCTACTGTATGCGCGTTGTGGGTGGCGAATTGCGGGTAGATGCGGTCGGTCATCGACAGCAGTTTTCGCGCGCAGGCGAGATACGAGACGTCGGTGTTGGTCTTGCGGGTGAAGACCGGATAGCCGGCAAGACCGAGCGTCTGCGCCCGCTTGATCTCGGTGTCCCAATAGGCGCCCTTCACCAGCCGCACCATGATCTTGCGGTCGTATTTTTTCGCCAAGGCGTGGAGCCAGTCGACGACGAAGGCCGCGCGCGGGCCATAGGCCTGGACGACGACGCCAAAACCGTCCCAGCCGGCGAGTTCCGGCTCGGCCAGCACGCGTTCGATGACGTCGAGCGACAGATCGAGCCGGTCGGCCTCCTCGGCATCGATGTTGAGGCCCATGCGCGAATGCCGCGCCGCGAGCGCCAGCGACAGGAGCCGGTCGGCCATCACCGGCAGCATCTTGTCCTTCTGCGCCACCTCGTAGCGTGGATGCAGTGCCGAAAGCTTGACCGAAATGCCGTGATTGTAGCGAATGTCGGGTCCGTTCGAGCCGGCGTCGAGCGAGGAAATCGCATCCGCGTAGGCGCGGTGGTAGCGCAATGCATCGGCCTCGGTGCGAGCCGCCTCGCCCAGCATGTCGAAGGAATAGAGATAGCCTTTCTGCGTCATCGGACGGCCGCGCTTGACCGCCTCGGCGATGGTGCGGCCGAGCACGAACTGTTCGCCCATCTCGCGCATGGCCGCCGCCACGGCCTTGCGGATGACCGGTTCGCCGAGCCTGCGCACCATGGCGCGCAGAGTGCCTTCGATGCCGCCCTCGCCTTCGTCGAGCACGCGGCCGGTCAGCATCAGCGCCCAGGTCGAGGCGTTGACGAAGATGGAGCTCGAACTGCCCGAATGCGCCGACCAGTCATGCGGCGCGATCTTGTCGGCGATGAGATCGTCCATCGTCTCGGCATCCGGCACGCGCAGCAGCGCCTCGGCGAGGCACATGAGCGCCACGCCTTCCTTGGTCGACAGGCCGTAAGCCGAGAGGAAAACCTCCATAAGCCTCGGATCGGTCGAGCCGCGCACCGCGCGCACCAGATCGGCCGCGCGGGCCGAGATCGCCTTGCGCTCCTCGGCCGAAAGCCCGGCCGCCTCGGAGAGACGCTTCACCGCCTCGTCTTCGTCGGGCAAATAATCGGCGCGGATCTGCTGGCGGATGGCATCGAGCGGCATGTCGGGTCCATGAAAGCAAGCGTTAGCGTGCGGTCTGGCGGTCACCGGACCGATTGGCGCAAGCTAGCATAGCCAGGGGCGCAGGTCGGCCCAAAGAAATCGGCAGCACAGTCCATTTGGACTATGATATAGGTCAATTCCGATCATTTTGACCACGATATCGATGACCGAAGACCAATTGGACCGCATAGATCGCAACATCCTGTCCGCGCTCGGACGCGACGGCAGGCTTTCCATGTCCGAACTGGCAGCCAAGGTCGGCCTGTCGAAGACGCCGGTGCAAGCGCGGGTGAAGCGGCTGGAGAAGGACGGCTACATAAGAGGCTATCGTGCCATCATCGACCGCGAGCGCATGGGCGAAGGCCATGTCGCCTTCGTCCAGGTGAAGCTTTCGGATACGCGCTCGGCAGCGCTCGACGCCTTCAACCGCGCCGTTCAGGGTGTGCCCGAAATCGAGCAATGCCACATGATGGCATCGAGCTTCGACTATCTGCTGAAGGTCCGGACCACCGACATCGCCGCCTATCGCCGTGTGCTGGGCGAGCGCATTTCGGCCCTTCCCCACGTAGCGCAAACCTCGACCTTCGTGGCGATGGAAACGGTGAAGGACCGCTAGATCACTCAGAAAGCGTCTTCAGGAAAGCCACCAGCGCCGCCCGCTCACGATCGGAGAGATCGAGCGGATGCACCTCCGAAACGCCCTCGACAGCAGCCGGCGCTTTCGAATAATGCGCGACCACTTCGTCGAGTGACGAAAACTGCCCGGCATGCATGTAGGGCGCACGCGTGGCCGCGCCCCGCAGCGACGGAGTCTTGTAAGCGCGCACCAGCTGCTGCCCATCTTTCACCATGAAACGCAGCTCGCGGCAGGCGCTGGCCTCGCCGTCGCGGAACTTGCCGAAGCAGTTGAACGGATCGGCCTGGACTTGAGCCACCGCATCGACACGGCCGCGATCCGGCGGCAGGTCCTTGACCGGCGGCACGCCGGTGTTGTGGAAAGCATTGTCGGTGAAGCGCGGCCCGTTGTGACAGGTCACGCAATTGGCCTTGCCGATGAACAGCTTCAGCCCGAGGGTCTCTTCTGGCGAGAAAGCGGCATCGTCTTGCGGCTCGGCGCCGGTCGCGAGGTCGATGGCGAAGCGGTCGAAACGCGTCTGTTGCGGCTCGATCGAGCGCTCGAAGGCAGCGATCGCCTTGCCGATATTGGCAAAGACGCGGTTGACATCGTCGGCCTGGCTGGCCGGCATGGCGTTCCACGCTGCTTTCTCGGCATCGGTGCCGAGCGGGCTGGCATTGGCCGGCACGGTGGAAAGATCGGGAAGCGGTCCGAAGATGCGCTCATAGCGCTCGCCGAACCGGTTCTTGATGTAATGCGCGAAAGCGGCGCGATTGCCGGCTTGCTCAAGCGGGTTTTCGAGCGGCGTCAGCGCTTGCGCCCAAAGGCTGTCGCGCCGCCCGTCCCAGAAGAACCAGGGATCGCGCGCCACGCCGGCCAAAGGCATGGTGCGACGGTTGGCGCGGCCGACGCCGACCGCCTGCGGCAGGTCGTCCTGGAACTGGCGGTCGATCTTGTGGCAGGTCGAGCAGGACACCGTGCCGTCGCGGCTCATGCCGACATCGAAGAACAGCGTCGATCCGAGCGCCGCCGCGGCCGGCACGTCGGCATATTGGTTCATGGTGTCCGCTTTAAGCGCCGGCAGCGTGTTCAGCGCCAGCGAGGCGATGTTCTTCTTCTCGGCGTCGCTGAACTGAGGCTTGCCGCAGCCGCCAAGCAAGGCGAGCGCGGCCAGAGTGGCCAGGCTTGCGACGCGGGCGAGACGCCTCATTGGCCGCTCACAGCACGATGTTGAAGACGACGGAATCGGACCCCGCCGCCGCCGAGATGGCGAAGCGCAGTTGCCACCAGCCGCTCATGGTGAATTTGACGCCGTCGATGCGATAGCGTCCGTCGCCGAGATAGTCGGTCGCCTGCGGGCTGGTCGGCAGGCCGTGATTGTGTTGCGGCATGCCGCCGAAAACGGTGATCGCAGCACCCTCCACCGGGGCGCCGGCGGCGGTTTTCAGCGTCAGCAGCCAGGACTGCAGCTCGCCTTGCCGGATGACGCCGCGTTCCGGCTCGAAGCTGGCGACGAACAGGCCGCTCGCCGTCTTCTTCGAGCGCGACATGTCGGGACCCGGCGCCGAGTGCGGCGCCGTCAGATAGACGACTGCCAGGATGCCGACCAAAAGGGCAGCGAGACCGAGACCCGCAAGAACGTAACGCCATATCGATGCCAAACCGGTTCCTCTTCGGCTGATAACGTCACGGGCTGCGCGCAGCATCCCGCCCCGCCTGTGGGAAATCGCTTCTGGCGCAAAATTCCGCCTGCGCCAAGCATGGCGCTGCCGGTTGCAAAAAGCTACAGCAGCATCGTTTCAGGAGGAACGAGCCCCATGACCGCCAATGGTATTGCTTCGATCGGCGAATGCATGCTCGAACTGTCGGGTCAGGCAGGACCGAACTGGCGCATGGGCTTCGCCGGCGACACCTTCAACACGCTATGGGCGCTGCATGCACTGAGCCCGGAGCGGCCGGCGACTTATATCTCGGCCTTCGGCGATGATCCCTTTTCGCGCGATCAGATCGATTTCTTCGCCCAGAACGGCATCGGAATCGGCAACAGCCCGGTCATTGCCGGCGCCAGGCCCGGCCTTTACGCCATCACGCTCACCGGAGCCGAACGCGCCTTCACCTATTGGCGAAGCGATGCAGCAGCGCGCCAGCTCGCCTCCGATCCGGCAGCACTCGCCAAAAGCCTTGAAAACCAGGCGCTTGTCTATTTTTCCGGAATCACCCTGGCAATTCTGGACGGGCCTGCCCGCAGGACCTTGCTCGACGCGGTCGCGAACGCCCGCGCTGCCGGCTCTCTCGTCGCCTTCGACCCGAACTACCGCCCCAGGCTCTGGCAGAGCCCAGAGGCGGCGCAGACCACGATCCTGGAGGCGCTTGCCGTCACCGACATCGCACTGCCGACCTTTCCCGACGAGCAGATGCTGTTCGCAGACGAGACACCGCAGGCGACCGCGGAAAGGCTCGGGAAGCAGGTCGGCGAGGTCGTCGTCAAGAATGGCGAAGACGCCGCGCTCGTTGCCCTCGACGGCACCGCTCAGCCGGTGCCGGCCGTGCATGTCGCCACACCGGTCGACACCACCGGCGCAGGGGATTCCTTCAACGGCGGCTATCTCGCCGCCCGGCTAGCCGGCCATGTGCCTGCCGATGCCGCTAGGCGCGCGCATCAAGTTGCTGCCGCCGTCGTGCAAGTCCGCGGTGCGCTGGCACCGTTTGAGGTACTGAGGACAGCGTTCGAAGCCTAAGCCGTTCGCAGGCCGGCCTCACCTGAATATCAACAGGGCTTAAGGCAGGCGGAACCGGTATTCCGTCACCTGATGGTAGATTTGCCCAGGCCACAGCGTGGCCTGGGGGAAATAGGGCCGGTTCGGCGCGTCCGGCCAGGCCTGCGCTTCAAGGCAAAAGCCGGAGAACGGCTTGTAGCGGCGGCCATCCAGCCCCGGCGACGACGGCGCGACATACTGGCCGATATAGAGCTGCAGGCCGGGCTCCGTCGTCCAGACTTCCATCTCGACACCCGAATTGGCCCCTTGCACCCAGGCTGCCTGGTGAAGCGGTCCACGGTTGGAGGCGAGGCAGAAATTCACGTCGTAGGGGAGTTGCTCGCCTTCCGTTTCCATGCGCAGCGGCCGCGCCTGGCGAAAGTCATAGGGCGTGCCGTCGACCGGCTTCACCACGCCAGTCGGGATCATCTCGCCATCGACCGGCGTATAGGCACCGGCATTGAGCATAAGCCGGTGGTCGAGGATGTCGCCCGCGCCGCCGTCCTCGAGGTTGAAGTAGGAGTGCTGCGCCAGGTTGCACAGCGTCGGCTCCTCGCAGGTCGCGGTCAGCTCCATGCTGAGCGTGCCGGGGATCTTCAGCCGGTAGGTGCAGGTGACGTCCAGCGCCCCTGGAAAGCCCATCGTGCCGTCCGGATCGTGCAGCGTCAGCGTCACGAAATCGCGTCCATGCAGCGAGACGGTCCACGGCCGGTGGAAATAGCCTTCCGTGCCGCCATGCAGCGTGTGCTTGCCGAGAAAATTGCGCTCCGTCTGATAGCGCTTGCCGGCGATGGTGAAGCGGCCGTCGCGAATGCGGTTGGCGAAACGGCCGACCACGGCGCCGAAATAGGCACGATCGGTTTCGTAAGGTTCGAAACGGTCGTAGCCCAGCACCAGCGGCGCGTCGTGGCCGGTGAGCCTGAGATCCTGGACGATTGCGCCGAGCCCGATGATGTTGGCGGTCAGCCCGCCGCCGCGGATGGTGAAACGGCGAACCGGCTCGCCCGCCTGCGTCGTGCCGAAGACCTCGCCATCCTTCATCGCTGTGCCCGAAACGTCAGTTCGTTGATCCGGGGACTTTGGCCGGCTTTATATCGTCCAGCAAGGCAGGCAACATGCCCGCCCTGCTCCTCGGGTAAGCTGTCAGAGGCCGAGCCCGCCGATGCAGACATATTTGGTGTCGAGGTAGTCCTCGATGCCCTGATGTCCGCCTTCCTTGCCGAGGCCCGATTCCTTGACGCCGCCGAACGGCGCCTCGGGCGTGGTGATCAGGCCCTCATTGACGCCGACCATGCCGTATTTCAGCCCTTCCATGACGCGGAAGGCGCGGCCGAGATCGCCGGTGTAGAAATAGCAGGCGAGGCCGAACTCGGTGTCGTTGGCTAAAGCGATGGCCTCTTCCTCGGTCTCGAACTTGAACACCGGCGCGACCGGCCCAAAAATCTCTTCCTTCATGAAGCGCATCTTCGGCGTCGCATTGGAAATCACGGTCGGCTGGAAGAACGAGCCGCCAAGCGCATGGCGCTTGCCGCCGGCGACGACCTTGCCGCCTTTCGACGTCGCGTCGGCGATCAGTTCCTCGACCTTCTCGACCGCCTTCTCGTCGATCAGCGGCCCCTGCTGCACGCCTTCCTCCAGGCCGGAACCGACCTTGAGGTTGTTGCTGGCGGCGGCCAGCTCCTCGACGAACTTGTCATAGACGCCCGCTTGCACCAGGAAGCGGTTGGTGCAGACGCAGGTCTGGCCGGAATTGCGGTATTTCGCGGTGATGGCGCCGGTGACGGCACGATCGATGTCGGCGTCGTCGAAGACCAGGAACGGCGCGTTGCCACCGAGCTCCATCGACACTTTCTTGACCGTCGTCGACGATTTCTGGATCAGGATCTTGCCGACCTCGGTAGAGCCGGTGAAGGTGATCTTCTTGACCAGCGGATTGGCGCAGATCTCGTCGCCAATCTCGCCGGCTGAACCGGTCAGGATGTTGATGACGCCCTTGGGGAAGCCGACCTCCTCGGCGAGCGCGCCCCAGGCGAGGCCCGAATAAGGGGTCTGCGAGGCCGGCTTGACGACGGCCGTGCAGCCCGCGGCCAACGCCGGGCCGAGCTTGCGGGCGAGCATCGAGGACGGAAAATTCCAAGGCGTGATGGCGGCGATGACGCCGACCGGCTCCTTGGTTACCAGGATACGGCGGTCGCCCCAGGGCGACGGCACGATGTCGCCATAGGTGCGGCGGCCTTCCTCGGCGAACCACAGGATATAGCTCGCGGCTGAGCCGATCTCGCCCTTGGATTCGAACAGCGACTTGCCCTGCTCGATGGTGAGCAGTTGGGCCAGCACGTCCTGATTGTCCATCATGGCGTCATGCAGCTTGCGCAACAGCTTCGAGCGCTCGAGCGCGGTGGTCTTGCGCCAGGTCTTGAAGGCTTCCTCGGCGGCCTCGATGGCGCGGCGGGTTTCGGCCTTGCCGGCCTTCGGCACGGTGCCGATCTTGAGGCCCGTGGCCGGATTGTTGACGTCGACGGTCTGGCCGCTGTCGGCCTGCACCCATTCGCCGTTGATGAGATTGGCCTGGCGCATGAAATGGCTGGTTTTCTGAAGCATGGTCTGGCCTCCGTTCGGCGCGCTGATCGGCCGTTTTTCTGGATATTCGATGGCGTGCATGGCCGCACGCCGGCGCATTGCTCTTACCTAGGGAAAGCCCGGCAAGCAATCACAAGATGGCATATAGGGGTTGGGCCAGCAAAAGCGAGCGCGGTGGCCTTGGCCGCTATCCAAAAATATGAACGACCACCGTCAGCCAGAAGGACGTGGTGAGCACCGCGCTCGCCGTGGCGATGGTCATCTGGTTCGACGCCAGCGCCTGGCCGGTGTTGAACTGGACGGCGATGAGATAGGAATTGATGCCGGACGGCAGCGCGGCAACGACCACGGCGACCTTGGCCGTCAGCGGCGGCAGGCCGAGCAGCCAGACCAGGAGAAGAACAACCGCCGGCATCAGGAAGAGCTTGAGCGCCGACAGCGCGAGCGCCGGCCGGACGTTGCCGGAAATGCCGAAGCGACGCAGGCTGAGGCCCATGGCAAACAGCGCCACCGGCCCGGCGGTATCGGCGAGCGCATCGACCAGCCGCCCGATCAGCGCCGGCAGCGGCGCACCGGTCAGGCGCCAAGCGAGCCCCGCCAATATCCCGATGATCAGCGGATTGACGAACAGCCGCCTCAGAAAATTCCTGATGACGCGCAGCGGATGCACCGGTTCGCTGCCGCCACGGCCGAACATCTCGAACAGAACGATCGAGGCCATCATCATGATCGGCAGGTGAACCGAGACCAGCAGCGACAGGACCTCGAAGCCGCTTGCGCCAAAAATGCCGAGGATGAAGGGCGCGCCGAGCAGCACGACATTGGAATAGGCAGAGGAAACGCCGCCGACGATGCCGGCGCGGGCGTCGCGGCCGAAGATGCGCGTCGTGACCAGATGGCCGGCGGCCCAGGTGATGGCCACCGCGGCGAAATAGGAGCCCCACAGCGGCCACGGCGCCACGCCGTGGAAATCCGACTTCACCATCGTCTGGAACAAAAGCAGCGGCATCGCCACGTTGACGGCGAATTCGGATATGCCCTCGCCGCTCGCCGGCTTCAGATAGCCGGTGAACCCGGCGAGATAGCCGAGCGCGACGAGACTGAAGACGAAGAGAACGGTTTCGACGAGCGGAGTCATTTTTGGGGCGGAGACATTTTTCCCGTGATAGGCGAGCCCCGATCGCCGTGCAATCTCGGCCAACGGATCGCTTGCCGCCCACTCCACCGGTCCTCTGCTTGTTTTTCAGCCCGCTTTGCGGTCCCTATATGCCAGTCATGGCCCCGGTTCTCGGGCCGCCATAGGGACTTCTCATGCTGCGACTTGCCCTGGCGCTTTTCCTGCTTGCTGCTCCGACCCTCGCCAACGCGACCGACGCGGGCTGGGCGCTGCTGCGCGATGGCGGTCACATTGTGCTGCTTCGCCACGCCTTCGTCACCGGGACGACCGACCCGGCGAATTTCGACATTGGCAACTGCGCCAGCCAGCTCAACCTTTCGGAGCGCGGCAAGCAGCAGGCGAGCCGCATCGGCGCCCTCTTCGCAGCGCGTGCCGCTCCAATCGAGCGCGTGCTGTCGAGCCGCTACTGCCGCTGCCTCGACACCGCCCGCATCGCCTTCGAGGCTGAGCCGGAACCGTTCGCGCCGCTCGATCTGCTGAAAATTGATCCGGCTGAGAAGGCCGCTCAGATGGAGGCGGTCATGAAGGAGATCCGCGGCTATTCCGGCTCCGACAATCTGGTGCTGGTCACGCATCTGGAAAACATCGAGGCGCTCACCGGCGTAGCGCCGCGCGAGGGTGAAGCCGTGGTGGTGGCGCCGGAGGGCGACGGCCTCAAGGTGCTCGGCCGCGTCACCTTCTGACAGCGCCGGCCTGTGCGTCTCAGTGCTGTGGCTGAAATGCCACAACCGAGAGAAGCCGCAAATCCGCCGCGACAATGCCGCTTGCGACAACCCGTCGCAGGGTCTATAGGCGCGCTCCCGGTCACGAAAACCGAAGCGAGCACAACGGTTGGAGCTTTCGTCTCCGCCCGCGCAGCCGGCTTTGCCGCGCTGTGTGCGGCGCCGTTTCGGGTGTTGGGACTTGCGGGTGTAGCTCATGGAGAGCGCCGGATTTGGGTCCGGAGGCAGGGTTCAATTCCCACACCCACGACACGGATAGCTCAGTTGGGTAGAGCATCAGACTCATAATCTGACGGCCGAAGGTTCGAATCCTTCTCCATTTGGCCTGATAAGCCAAGGCACCCTTTTACGGTGTTATCTGAAAAACGGTCCGGGGACCGGAATGCGAGGATTTCACGGACGGCAGGGCTTCGGCCTCGCTGGCGCGCGATGTCCTGCGCCGTCGGCTCGCGGCCAGGCCCGCGGTGACGATCAAGGCGCGGCGATGCTGGCAAAGGAGGCTTCGGCCTTCGGCGCCCGCTTCGCCGCCCCGCGATCCGCTCCCGAAGGCCCGCCGCTTGGCGATGTCACCGGTCTCCGGATCATTCGTGCCGGGAAAAGGAAACGAGCAACGAAAGGACGCTTCGACGCATGACGTGACGCCTCGCATGGGGCCATGCCCGACAGGAGTAAAGACAATGAAGACCATTCTCGAAAAGGTTCTTGGACGCCAGCGCGTCCTCGTGAAGGAAAATGAGCGTGCGGTCGCCCTCTACAAGGGCGAGATCCAGGCTGTCCTGATGCCGGGCGAACATTGGCTCGCCAGCCGACGCGGCAACCTGGAAATCTCCAGGCACGACCTGAAGAACCCGGAATTCGTTTCGGCCTACGAGAAGGCATTGTTCGACAAGCTCCCGGACGTGGCCGCGCGTCACTTCACGGTCGTTCGCACCGGGCGCACCGACATTGCCGTCATCGAGCGCGACGGCGCCCTCCATGCCGTTCTCACTCCGGACCGCAAGCTCGTGCTGTGGACGGATGCCGGCCCGTGGAAGGTGACGTCCGTCGACACGGCGGCCGATCTCGCCGTCGATCCGGCCTTGATGCGCCGGATCGGCCAGGCCCGGAAGGCGGAACATATGTTCCTGCATCCGGTCGTGGACGGCCAGGTCGGGCTGCTATTCGTAGACGGCGTCTACGCCCGCACGCTTGCCGCGGGCGTGCACGCCTTCTGGAATGTCGGGCGCATGGTCCAGGTGAAGGTCGTCGACCTCAAGCGCCAGTCGCTTGATGTTGCCGGACAGGAAATGCTGACCAAGGATCGCGTGACGATCCGCGTCAACATCGCCGCCGAATACCGGGTCGTCGATCCGGTGACGGCGGTGAGCACGGTGAAGGACTTCGCCGAAGCCCTCTACCGCGCCCTGCAGTACGCCTTCCGCAAGACGCTTGGCGCGCTCACCCTCGACCAGATCCTCGACAGGAAGGTGACGGTCGACGAGGAGGCGGCCGCCAAGGTGCGTGCCGACATGGCCGCGATCGGCCTCGAGGTCAGCGATATCGCTCTCAAGGATGTCATCCTGCCGGGCGAGATGCGCGAAATCCTCAACCAGGTGGTTTCGGCCGAGAAGCAGGCCGAGGCCAACGTCATCCGCCGCCGCGAGGAGACGAACGCCACGCGTTCGCTGCTCAACACGGCCAAGGTGATGGCCGAGAACCCGGTGATGCTGCGGCTGAAGGAGCTCGAGGCTCTCGAGGCCATCGCCGGCAAGGTCGAGCGCCTGACCGTCCACAATGGTACGGGCGGGTTGCTGAACGACCTGGTCAAGCTCCGTGAGAACTGAGCTGACGTGACGTCAAAGGGAAGGGCCACCGGTTCGTCCGGCGGCCCTTCTTGCGTCCAGAAAGCCGGCATCCCATCTGCGCCCGGCGTATCAGGCCTTTTCCTGCCCGGAAAAACCGATTAGACAGCGCCCAAACAAAGATGCGGACAGATTCCGCCCGCAACCGAAGGAAGAGCCCTTGTCCACCACATTCGAGAAAGTCGCCAAGATCATTGCCGACACCAGCGAGATCGATATCGACACCATCACGCCCGAAAGCCACACCATCGACGATCTCGGCATCGACAGCCTCGATTTCCTCGACATCGTCTTTGCGATCGACAAGGAATTCGGCATCAAGGTGCCGCTGGAGAAGTGGACGCAGGAGGTCAATGACGGCAAGGCCTCGACCGACGACTACTTCGTCATGAAGAACCTCTGCGCCAAGATCGACGCGCTGGTCGCGGCCAAGGCCGCCTGATGCCGGCTCGGTCGCGGTCTTGACGCGCCCAGCGCATGACCCCGAAAATCGGCAACGATTTTCGGAAAGGATCATCCGCAAAATCGAAAGCAACCTGACCCACAACAGGCGCTCATGAGTTCCCACGACGTCGTCATCACCGGCATCGGCCTTGTCTCCTCGCTGGGAGAGGGTCCGGATGCGCATTGGCAGAAGCTGACCCGGCCGGGCGTCGAGCCGGTGCTCGATGCGACGCGTTTCGCTCCCTACACCATCCATCCCCTGCCCGAGATCGACTGGAACCTGCAGATCGCCAAGCGCGGCGATCAGCGCCAGATGGAGACCTGGCAACGGCTCGGCACCTATGTTGCCGGGCTGGCGCTGGACGATGCCGGCATCAAGGGCAATGACGAGCTCTGCGCCACCATGGACATGGTGGTGGCTGCCGGCGGCGGCGAGCGCGACGAGGCTGTCGACACCGCGATCCTCGCGGCCTCCGAGGCCCGCAACGACCGCGACGTGCTGCTCAACGAGAAGCTGACCACGGAATTGCGGCCGACGCTGTTCCTCGCCCAGCTCTCCAACCTGCTCGCCGGCAACATCTCCATCGTGCACAAGGTCACCGGCTCGTCCCGCACCTTCATGGGCGAGGAAGGCGCTGGCGTTTCGGCGGTCGAGACGGCCGCCGCCCGCATCCGCTCCGGCCAGTCGACGCATGTCCTGGTCGGCGGCGCCTTCCAGACCGAACATTCCGACATGCTGCTCGGCTACGAGCTCGCCGGCTATCTGCATCGCGGCTCCTGGAAACCGGTGTGGCAACGGCGGGGCTCTGAAGGCGGCGGCGTGGTGACCGGCTCCGGTGGCGCTTTCCTGGTGCTCGAACAGCGCGAGCACGCACAGAGCCGCGGGCGTAAGGCCTACGCTGAACTTGGCCCAGTCGTTTCCGGCCGCGCCAGGCGTCGGCGCGGTGAGTTGAATGCCGAGATCGCGGCGCTACTGAAGCAGGCAGCGCTGCCCGCCGGCGAATTGCTGACGATTTCCGGGACCTCCGGCGCCCATGCCGCCACCGCGGCCGAGAAGGAAGCGTTCGACGCAAATCCGGCGCTTGCCGTGCGCGCCTTCTCGACGCTGACCGGCCACATGAAGGAAGCGCAGTTTCCCTTTGCGGTTGCGCTTGCGGCGCTCGCTGTCGACCGCAAGGCAAGCTACCCTGTCTATGATGCAACAGTGGAGCGAGCATTCGAAGGCGCTCCCGCCAACGTCCTTGCAACCGCCATCGGCTATCACCAATTCGAAGGCCTTGGGCTGATCAAAGCCGCTTAGAGCGAAGGCAAATAAGAAGCATGGCCAATCTCCGCGATCACATGGGCAGGCCGATCGTCGCCGTCACCGGCATCGGCGTGGTGACGTCGCTGGGTGTCGGCAAGGCCGACAACTGGGCCGCGCTGACCTCGGGCAAGTCCGGCATCCATCCGATCACGCGCTTTCCCGTCGACCACCTCAATACCCGCATCTCCGGCATGGTCGACTTTCTGCCGTCGAGCTCCAAGGGTGCCAGCCCACTCACCTACGAGCTGGCCGAGACCGCGGCCGAGGAAGCTGTGTCGGAGGCAGGCCTCGATTCCGGCGATTTCGGCGGACCGCTGTTCCTAGCCTCGCCGCCGGTCGAGCTCGACTGGGCCGACCGCTTCTCACTCTACAATTCCGACAAGCAGGAAAGCGGTTCCGAACGGCTGCTGAGGGTGGCGCGCGGGCTGAAGGAGTTCGACATCTTCGAGACCACTCAGTTCGGCTCGATCGCCGACCGATTGGCCGACCGTTTCGGCACGCGCGGCTTGCCGATCACGCTCTCGACCGCCTGCGCTTCCGGCGCTACCGCCATTCAGCTCGGCGTCGAGGCGATCCGCCGCGGCGAGTGCGACAAAGCGCTGTCGATCGGCGCCGACGGGTCGGCCACGGCCGAGGCGCTGATCCGCTTCTCGCTGCTTTCGGCGCTTTCCACCCACAACGACATTCCGGAAAAAGCGTCAAAACCCTTCTCCAAGGACCGCGACGGCTTCGTGCTGGCCGAAGGTTCGGGCGCGCTGGTGCTGGAATCGCTGGAAGCGGCCCTTGCCCGCGGCGCGACCATCCTCGGCATCATGCGCGGCTGTGGCGAAAAGGCCGACGATTTCCATCGCACTCGTTCAAAGCCCGACGGCTCGCCGGCGATCGCCGCAGTGCGAGCCGCGCTTGCCGATGCGGGCCTCAGCGAGGACGAGATCGACTACGTCAACGCGCACGGCACCTCGACGCCGGAAAACGACAAGATGGAGCATCTGTCGCTGTCGACGGTGTTCGGCGAGCGGATCGGCTCGATGCCGATCTCTTCCAACAAGTCGATGATCGGCCATACGTTGTCGGCGGCAGGCGCGGTCGAAGCCGCGTTCTCGCTGATGACGATGCGCGAAAGCGTCATCCCGCCGACGATCAACTACGACAATCCCGATCCGGCGATCGTGCTCGACGTCGTGCCCAACAAGAAGCGCAATGCCGAAGTCGGCACGGTTCTGTCGAACTCCTTCGGCTTCGGCGGCCAGAACACCTGCCTTGTCATGGCGCGGGAACCGGTCTAAGCGGACGTTTTTCCGCTTCCACAGCACCGACAGGCCAAATGCGCGCATTGCAACTTATCGAGGACCGCCGCCTTGAAACGGTGGACCTGCCGCCTCCCCCGCCGCCTTCGCTGGGCGAAGTGACTCTCCGCATCAAGGCGGTGGCGCTCAACCATATCGACGTCTGGGGCTGGCGCGGCATGGCCTTCGCCAAGCGCAAGCTGCCGCTGGTCGTCGGCGCCGAGGCCTCCGGCGAGGTCGAGGCGGTCGGATCTGGTGTTTCCAATCTCCTGCCCGGGCAGTTGGTGTCGATCTATGGCGCGCGCACCTGCGGACTCTGCCGCGCCTGCCGCGAAGGCCGAGACAATCTCTGCGAGCATGTCTCCGGCGTCCACGGCTTCCATCTCGATGGCTTCGCCCAGGAAAAGATCAACCTGCCGGCTCGCCTCCTGGTGCCCGCGCCGCCCGGCGTCACCGAGATCGGCGCCGCGGTGGCCCCCGTCACCTTCGGCACGGTCGAGCATATGCTGTTCGACAACGCGAAGCTCGAGCCCGGCGAGACCATTCTCGTCCATGCCGGCGGCTCCGGCATCGGCACCGCCGCGATCCAGTTGGCCAAGAAGATGGGCTGCACGGTCATCACCACGGTCGGATCGAACGACAAGATCGACAAGGCGAAGGCGCTTGGCGCCGACCATGTCATCAACTATCGCGAGGACCGTTTCGAAGGCGTGGTGCGCAAGCTGACCAAGAAGAAGGGCGTCGACGTCGTCTTCGAGCATGTCGGCGCCGACACCTTCGCCGGCTCGATGCTGTGCTTGAAGCGCGGCGGCCGTCTCGTCACCTGCGGCTCGACATCCGGCGTGTCGACGCAGGTCAACCTGATGCAGCTTTTCCAGCAGCAGCTGAAGCTGCTCGGCTCCTTCGGCTGCCGCATGGAGAACATGGCCAATGCCATGCAGAAGATGGCGGCCGGCCTCGTTGCTCCGGTCATCGATACCGAAGTCGGCTTCGACGACATCGACGCCGCGCTGAAGCGCATGGAAGGCCGCGACGTCTTCGGCAAGATCATCCTGCGCGTTTAAAGATGGTCGGCAAGGTGCTCAAGAAAGCCCGCCGGGACTTCATGTTCCGCTATGGCCGGCGGCTGCGCCAGATGGAGCACTGGCTGGTGGCGCGGCTGGCCATGTCGGTGATCTGGCTGCTGCGTCTTCTGCCGCCCGACAGCGCGCTCAACTTCGCCGACCGGGTCGCTCGCCGCATCGGGCCGCTGGTCGGGCGGCATCGGGTGGCCGTGAACAATCTGCGTCTCGCCTATCCGGAAAAGAGCGATGCCGAGATCGAGGCCATCGCTTCCGATATGTGGGGCAATATGGCCCGGCTGGCGGCCGAATACATCTTCCTCGACGCCCTCTTCGATTTCGACCCGAATGCCACCAAGCCGGGCCGGGTCGAGGTTCGCGGCATCGACCATTTCGTCGAGATAGCCGGCGAGAAGAAGCCGCATATCCTGTTTACCGGTCATCTCGGCAATTTCGAGCTGCTGCCGGTCGCCGCCGCCACCTTCGGCATGAACATCACCGCACTGTTCCGTCCGCCCAACAATCCTTACCTCGCCGACTACATCCACTCGACACGCCGCTCGACGATGGGAGGCTTGCTACCCTCCTCGACCGGCGCATCATTCGCGCTCGCCTCCATCCTGGAAAACGGCGGCAACATTGGTGTGCTCGTCGACCAGAAATTCACGAACGGCGTCGAGACGACCTTCTTCGGTCGCCCCTGCCAGAGCAATCCGGTGTTGGGCATGCTCGCCCGCCACTATGACTGCGATGTCTACCCGGCGCGCTGCGTCAGGCTGCCGGGAAATCGCTTCCGCCTGGAGATCGAAGACAAGCTGACCTTGCCGCGCACCGAAGGCGGCAGTGTCGATGTCCAAGCCACCACTCAGTTGCTCGCCGACGTCGTCGAACGCTGGGTGCGCGAGGATCCCGGACAGTGGATGTGGTTCCACAAGCGCTGGGAGATGAGCGGCCGCCGCCGCAAGCGCGGGCAGGCAAAAGAGGCCAGCTGAGTTTTCGAAGCGATATCTCGCTACGGCGCAGCACCAGCTCGATCGACCGGCCAACGGCGAGGCTCGAAACGCCAGAGTGCGAAATCAGGCACCTACAAAGGAAAAGCCGCGAAGATAGCTTCGCGGCTTTGACCTTGATCTGTCAGAACCGGGGTAATTCCTAGAGGAATGGCACCGAGAAGTTGGAACGATAGGTATCCATGGTGGCGCCGTTGCGGTCTTCGGAGAGCAGCGTATCCGAACCGAAGCTTGCCCGCAGCCCGATCACATATTTGTGGATGTTCACGCTGCCCGAACCTTCCGAGAATGTCAGGTGGTCCAGTTGATAGCGGCCAAACGCTGACCAAGGGGTCCCCGAGAAGCGATAGGTAGCCTGCAACGCTGCCGTGACGGTATCGAAATGCCCGCCAAAGCCGGACAGCCGCGAGAAGCCGAGTTCACCGTCGAAGCGAAGGTCATCCTGAGCAAAGTAGCGCACCACACCACGACCGCCCCAATTATCGAGATGCTCGGACTCGCCGCTTGCCCGCAATTGGCCGTAGTAGACCTGGCCGTATAGCGTCACGTTGCCGAAATAAGCCTGCGCTTCGGGACCGACCGTGAAGGTGTACAGATCCGCATCACTGATAAACTCGTCACCGCCAAATCCGGTGATCGTCGCAAATGCGCCGAGCGCATACGAGCTCGGATCGCGCCAGTAGCCATGGATCGCACCGCCGTAGCTGTAGATGTTCGTGCCTTCGATCCAGAGCGAATCGATCACCGCATCGGTCTGGATGTTCCAGCGGGCGTCGATCGGGAAATTGATTCGAGCGGCGCCACCGGCAGTCGTGCCGTCTGCGTCGTCCCCGGGAGTCGCGAAATAGATACCGCCGAGATAAACTTCGCCATAACCTGATATATGTGGCTGGGCGAGTTCCTGGTCCAGAACAACCGGCGTATCCGCAGCGAAAGCCGAAGTCGTCGTTGCCGCGATCGCGGCGCTCAAAAGAAATCGATACATCATAGTCCCCAAGCAGCCAGAATTAATGCTTCGTATTTGCCACTGCTGCGTCATACAAACCAGCTTCGGCAATGCTGTTGACAGCGTAAGCTGTTGTTTTTCGAAGCATGTGAGACATTGCTGCAACGCCCGGAAAGGACTGGCCGCAGGCAGCGATCGCTGCCTGCGGCCATCAGCGAGCCTTTTCCGGCCGTTTCAGTCGGTGACGACGATCCGCGTGTTGCCGAAGCCGACTTCCTTGACCATCGAGTAGAAAGTCGCGGCATTGGCCGTGTGCAGGCGCACGCAGCCATGCGAGGCCGGACGCCCGAGATGCTTCACGGCCCCGGTGCCATGGATGGCGTAGCCGCCACGGAAGAACACCGAATACGGCATCGGCGACATCTCGTATTTACGCGAGTACCACATCCGGGCCGTCCACTGCGGACGATAGCTGCCGCGCGGCGTGAAGTAGCCCTTGCGCGCGGTCGACACATTCCAGCGGTACAGCACCTGCCCATATTTGCTGACAGTCATCGTCTGGGTGGAAACGTCGATATTAGCCACAAGCGTAGCCGCCCGGCCTGCAAGCGATGTGCCGAGCAGCGCGGTTGCCAGCGCAGCTGCCATGAGAACGGACTTTTTCATGCGATCAAACCCCTTTTGATTGCCCCTGCCATCACGCGGTTATTTCCATCATTTTGCCGGCAGGTGAGTTAAGTACCACACACTCCTTGACGAAACCGCCAATCCGATGCGGCGAATTTGAACGATTTTCCCGCCATAGTTGCCGGTGCGATACGCACCCTCGACGGTTTAACCTGGTGGCCCTGCCCGCTTGATTGTTTGGCGACGGGCAAGAGGTGGCTTGCAAAAGCGCTGCGTTGCTTCTTCAATCCATCGGATGAATGAACGACTCCTTCGGGCCGTCGATGACCGGGCCGACGACCTGGTCGCCCTGACCGCCGACCTGATCCGCTTTCCGACAGTCAATCCGCCCGGCGAGGCCTACCGGCCATGCGCCGAATATCTTGGCGCGCGCCTCAAGAAGCTCGGCTTCGAAACCGAGTTCATTCGAGCGGAAGGCACCCCCGGCGACACCGACCGCTACCCGCGCATCAACGTCGTCGCCCGGCTCAAAGGCCGCTCGTCCGGGGCCTGCGTGCACTTCAACTCGCATATCGACGTCGTCGAGGCCGGCGAAGGCTGGACCGTCGATCCCTTCGCCGGCCTGGTGAAGGACGGCCGGGTTTACGGCCGCGGCGCCTGCGACATGAAAGGCGGGCTCGCCGCCTCGGTCATCGCCGCGGAAGCCTTCATGGAGGTCTATCCCGACTTTCCCGGCGCCATCGAGATATCTGGCACGGTCGACGAGGAGTCCGGCGGTTTCGGCGGTGTCGCCCATCTGGCGAAGCTGGGCTACTTTTCCAGGCCGAAGGTCGACCACGTCATCATTCCGGAACCGCTGAACAAGGACCGCATCTGCCTTGGCCATCGCGGCGTCTGGTGGGCCGAGATCGAAACCAAGGGCGAGATCGCGCATGGTTCGATGCCGTTCCTCGGCGACAATGCGGTGCGCCACATGGGCGCCGTGCTGCAGGCCTTCGAGGATGAGCTGTTCCCGGCGCTCGACCGCAAGGTAACGCGCATGCCGGTGGTGCCCGAGGGCGCCCGGCGCTCGACCATGAACATTAATTCCATCCACGGCGGTCAGACCGAGGATTTCCGCCCCGGCCTGCCCTCGCCCAATGTCCCTGATTGGTGCCGGCTGACCATCGACCGCCGCTTCCTGCTCGAGGAAGACATTGCGACGGTCAAGGGCGAAGTCACCGGCATCCTCGAAAGGCTGAAGCGCGAGCGTAAGAAGTTCGATTACGAAATCCGCGACCTGATGGAAGTCCTGCCGCTGATGACCGAGCGCGACGCGCCAGTGGTGAAGGCCGTCGCGAGGGGCATCATGGAAATCTTCGACCGCGCGCCGGAATACGTGATCTCGCCCGGGACCTATGACCAGAAGCACGTCGCCCGCATCGGCCACATCTACGACTGCATTGCCTATGGCCCGGGCATTCTCGATCTCGCCCACCGGCCGGACGAATGGGTGGGCATCGCCGACATGGTGGAATCGGCGAAAGTGATGGCGATCGGCCTCAACGTGCTGCTGCGCGGCACGACCGGCTGATCCGGAAAACATTTCCCATTGGCGCTGCCTGGCAGCACGAAACGCAATTTACTCGCGCACGAAATCACGCTTCTATCCGGCGGCTTGAGCATATTTTGAGCAAATGGGAGTTCAGCGATGAAATTGTGGAAGACCATTCTGGCCGCAGCCGTGCTGTCGCTTGCCGCCGCCACGTCGGCCTTTGCCGCGCGCACCGATCTCGTCATCGGCATTCCGCTCGAACCCCCGCATCTCGATCCGACCGCCGGCGCCGCGGCTGCAATCGATGAAGTGCTCTACGCCAATGTCTTCGAAGGCCTCACTCGCATCGGCCCGAACGGCGAAGTGCTGCCCGACCTCGCCGAGAGCTGGACCATCTCGGATGACGGTAAGACCTACACTTTCAAGCTGCACACCGGCGTCAAATTCCACGACGGCAGCGACTTCAGCGCGGACGACGTGAAATTCTCGCTCGACCGCGCCCGTGCAGACAATTCGGTCAATGCGCAAAAGGGCCTGTTCGCGCAGATCGACAAGGTCGACGTGGCCGATCCGGCCACCGTCAAGGTTACGCTGAAGAACCCGCAAGGCTCCTTCCTCTACAATATGGGCTGGGGCGACGCGGTGATCGTGTCGCCGAAATCGGCCGACGCCAACAAGGAAAAGCCGATCGGCACCGGCCCCTTCAAGTTCCAGAGCTGGGCCAAGGGCTCGTCGATCACGCTGGTGAAGGCCGACAATTATTGGGGCGCCCCGGTCTCCCTCGACAAGGTCGAGTTCCGCATCGTGCCTGATGCCGCCGCCGCCGTGCCGGCGCTGCTTTCCGGCGACATACAGGCATTCCCCTTCTTCGATCCCGACAGCGTCTCGCAGGTCAAGGACGACCCGCGTTTCCATGTGGTGATCGGCTCGACCGAAGGCGAGACCATTCTCTCGATCAACAACAAGAAGCCGCCCTTCGACAAGCTGCAGGTCAGGCAGGCAATCTCCTTCGCGCTCGACCGCAAGGCGATCATCGACGGCGCTTCGGCCGGTCTCGGCGTGCCGATCGGCTCGCACATGTCACCCGCCAACAAGGACTATGTCGACCTCACCGGCCTCTATCCGCACAATGTCGATAAGGCCAAGGAACTGCTGAAGGAGGCCGGTCTCGAAAAAGGCTTCAAGGCGACGCTAAAGCTGCCGCCGCCTTCGTATGCGCGGCTCGGCGGCGAGATCATCGCGTCGGAACTGCGCGATGTCGGCATCGATCTGGAAATCATCCCCGCCGAATGGGCCCAGTGGCTGGATCAGGTCTTCACCAAGAAGGACTATGACCTCACCATCGTCTCGCATACCGAGCCGAACGACATCGATATCTATTCGCGCAAGGACTATTACTTCAACTACGACAACCCGGCCTTCGACGCCATCATCGCCAAGCTCAACCTGACCTCAGACGAGGCCAAGCGGAAAGAGCTGCTGGGAGAGGCGCAGAAAATCCTCGCCGACGACGCCGTTGTTGGCTTCCTCTATGAGCTGCCGAAAGTCGGGGTCTGGGACGCGAAGCTGCAAGGCCTGTGGGAGAACGCGCCGATCCAGGCCAATGATCTGACCAAGGTGAGGTGGACGGATTGACGGCGCGATCGCCCGATCGCTTCCCATGACCGGCTACCTCCTCAAGCGCCTCATCATCGCGGCCATCACGCTGGTGCTGGCCTCGTTGGTGGTTTTCGCGGTGATGGAAATCCTGCCCGGCGACCCGGCGCGCCTGATGCTAGGCTTCAACGCCAGCGCCGATCAGGTCGAGCTGCTGCGCAACCAGATAGGGCTCAACGCGCCGCTTGTCTTGCGCTATCTGCATTGGGCCGGCGGGTTGCTCAGCCTCGATTTCGGCCGCTCCTACACCTATTCGGTTCCCGTCATCGACCTCGTGCGCGAGCGCGTCGTCGTTTCCCTGCCGCTGGCGCTGATCGCGCTGGCGCTGTCTACCGTCATCGCCATTCCGGTCGGCCTGTTCTCTGCCGGCCGGCAAGGCCGGGCTGGCGACACGCTTGCCATGGGCGCCGCCCAGCTCGGCGTCGCGGTGCCGAACTTCTGGTTCGCGCTGATGCTGATCTATCTCTTCGCCGTGTGGCTTCGGCTGGTGCCGGCCGGCGGTTTTCCAGGTTGGGGTGCAGGCATCTGGCCGGCGGTTAAGTCGTTGCTGCTGCCGGCCGTTGCGCTGGCCCTGCCGCAAGCGGCGATCCTGGCGCGCGTTGCCCGCTCGGCGCTGATCGAGGTGCTCAACGAGGACTATATCCGCACCGCCCGCGCCAAGGGCCTGCCCTATCGCGCCGTGCTCTGGCGCCATGCGCTGCGCAACGCCATGATCCCGGTGCTCACCATCCTCGGCCTGCAATTCGCTTTCCTGCTTGCCGGCACCATCATCATCGAGAATGTCTTCTATCTGCCGGGGCTTGGACGGCTGGTCTTCCAGGCGATCAACCAGCGCGATCTGATCGTCGTCGAGAGTGTCGTCATGCTGCTGGTCGCGGCCGTGATCCTTGTGAATCTGCTGGTCGATTTCTCCTACGCCGTGGTCGATCCGCGCCTGAGGGGCAGGCAATGACAATGCACGTCGACCTGCCCGAAGAAACGCTTGCCGGCGTGCTAGCCAAGGCCTTCGGCAACCGCTCGTTCCTGATCGGCTTCGTCATCACGCTGCTGGTGGCAGCGGTCGCGCTCCTTTCTTTCCTCTGGACGCCCTATGATGTCACCAAGCTGGTGATCGCCGACAAGACGCAGGCGCCGTCGGCGGCGCATTGGTTCGGCACCGATCATTTCGGCCGCGACATCCTGTCGATGATCATGGTCGGCGCCCGCAACTCGATCGCCGTGGCGCTGGTGGCGGTGGGTATCGGCATGGGCATCGGCGTGCCGCTCGGCGCCTTCGCCGCGGCGCGCGGCGGCCTTGCCGACGAGGCGCTGATGCGCGTCAACGATCTCGTCTTCGCCTTCCCGGCGCTGCTCTCGGCGATCATGATCACCGCCATCTTCGGCCCCGGCGCAGTCAACGCCATCATCGCCATCGGGATCTTCAACATTCCGGTCTTCGCCCGTGTCGCCCGCGCCGGCGCGCTGGCGATCTGGCCGCGCGAGTTCATTCTTGCCGCGCGCGCCGCCGGCAAGGGCATGACTGAGATCACGGTCGAGCACATCCTGCCCAACATCGCGACGCTGCTGCTCGTCCAGGGCACCATCCAGTTCGCGCTGGGCATCCTCGCCGAGGCCGGGCTTTCTTATGTCGGCCTGGGCGCGCAACCGCCGATGCCGAGCTGGGGCCGCATGCTGTTCGACGCGCAGACGCGCATGGTGACGGCGCCCTGGATGGCGATCTTTCCCGGCATGGCGATCGTCGTCACCGTGCTTGGGCTGAACCTGCTCGGCGACGGCATCGCCGACATCCTCGACCCGAAATCGCGGCGGCAACGATGAGCCTGCTCGAGATCGAGAACCTGTCGCTGACGATCGGCGAGACGCCGATCCTCAAAGACGTCGAGCTCGCCATCGCGCCCGGCGAAGTGGTCGGCCTGGTCGGAGAATCCGGCTCCGGCAAATCGATGACGGCGCTGACAATCATGCAGCTCCTCCCCCATCTGGCGCGCGCCGACGGTCGCGTAACTTTCGACGGCATAGACATCCTTGCCGCGACCGAGGACCAGATGTGCGCCTTGCGCGGCGACGATATCGGCATGGTGTTCCAGGAGCCGATGACGGCGCTCAATCCGGTCAAGACGATCGGCGAACAGGTCGCCGAAGGCATCCGCTGGCACACCAAGGCGGGCCGCGCCGAGGCCGAGGACCGCGCGCGTGAAATGCTCGACCGCGTCGGCCTGCCTGAGGCAAAGTTTCCGCTGTCGCGCTACCCGCACGAACTGTCAGGCGGCCAGCGCCAGCGCGTCGTCATCGCGATCGCCTGCGCGCTGAAGCCCAAGCTCTTGATCGCCGACGAGCCGACGACGGCGCTCGACGTGGTGCTGCAGGCGCAGATCCTGGATCTGTTGCGCGATCTGGTCGGCGAGAACCGCATGGGCCTGCTGCTCATCTCGCACGACCTAGCGGTGGTGACCGGGATGGCCGATCGCCTGACCATCCTGCGGCAAGGCGAGGTGATGGAGGCCGGCGATACCGCGCGCACGCTGTCGGAACAGCACCACCCATACACCCGCGCGCTGGCCCTGGCTTCGATGCATGTGCCTGCTCGACCCAAGACGCATCAAGCGGGTTCCACAAAGCCGCTGCTCGAGGTCGAAAGCGTCAGCCGGGATTATCCTGGCCGACGCAAGTCCTTGTTCCGACCAGCAGAGCCGATCCGCGCCGTCGACGATGTCTCGCTGACCATCGAGCCAGCCCAGTCTGTGGCGCTTGTCGGGCGCTCCGGCTGCGGCAAGTCCACGCTTGCTCGCATGATTTTGGCGCTGGACAGACCGACAGCCGGCGCGATCCGCTTTCGTGGCGAGACCATCACCGGCAAGGCGGAGGCGGCGTTGAAGTCAGCGCGGCGGGACATGCAGGTGGTGTTCCAGGATCCCTACGGCTCCTTCGACCCCCGCCAGAAGGTCGAGAAGCTGGTGGCCGAACCGCTGCACCTTCTGGAAAAGCAGCCGGCCAGGGCCGAGCGGCGCGAGATGGTCGCGCACGCGCTCGGCGAAGTCGGGCTCGGCCCGCGCGACATGGACAAATATCCGCATGAGTTCTCGGGCGGCCAGCGCCAGCGCCTTTCGATCGCCCGCGCCATCATCACCCGCCCGAAGCTGGTGGTGGCCGACGAGCCGGTCTCGGCGCTGGACGTCTCGATCCGCGCCCAGATCCTCGATCTCTTCGCTGAGCTCAACCAAAAGCTCGGCATCGCCTATCTCTTCATCACCCACGACCTGACGGTCGCCCGCGCCATGTCGGACGAGGTGCTGGTCATGCATGAGGGCAAGATCGTCGAGCGCGGCAAGACGAATGAGGTGCTCGACCATCCCCAATCCGAAGCGGCCAAGGCGCTCGCCACCGCTGCCCCGGACCTGCATCGGGCAATCGCTCGACGGATGCAGGAGCAGGGTTAGCGATCTCTCAGATCATCTGGAATTTACCGGTGGTCTTGAACCGGAAATAGGCGTCGATACTGCGCTCCATGTTGGGCAGCATTTCGGGCAAGCTGTCGACCGCGAACCATCCAACGGCGCTGCTCTCGTCGTCGGTGACGGCCGCCTCGCCTTCAAAGGAGCGCGTACAAAACATCAGCACGAAAAACTGAGTCCGATCACCATTCGGAAACCGGAAGGTTTCATATTGCGGGTCGCAGCCGAATCCAAACGGTTCGACATCGCTGACGACTAGGCCCGTTTCCTCGGCAGTCTCCCGGATCACCACCGCTTCCAGGTCCTCGCCTTCCTCGGCATTGCCGCCAGGCAGGCCCCACACGCCGAAATCGTTCCGCTTCTGCAGCAAGATGCAGCCGTCGGCGCGCTCGATGACAATACGCGTGCCTGGCATCAGCACGAGCCGATCCCCGATCAACGCCCGCAATCGTCCAAGATAGCTGTCAGCGAAGGCCATTTTAGACAATTCCCCCTGGCGCCACGAAGGGTTACTTGGGCAATGCCTCAGCTCTCCGTCTTAGCCAAATCGACCGGGCTGATATCGAGCAGGTCGAGCGTGCGGTGCAGAAGCTTGACCTCGCTTTCGGCGAGCTTGGCGTCTGCCTTGGCGATCTCCGCCATATGGCGTGCCAGTAGCTTGCGCCGTTCGACGTCGAGGTCGCGGAACAAGGCGATCGCCTGCGAGCCGTTGGTCTCGTAGCCAAAATCGTTGAGATATTCGATGACGCTGTCGATCGAGGTTTCGGGGATGCCGAAGGCTTCCCTGCAGATGCGCCGGAAGGCGACCATCTCGCTCTCCGAGACCGAGCCGTCGGCAAGGATCATGCGAAACAGCATCAGAAGCTCCGCCGACAGCACCGGATCGTCCGCCACCTTGCGAACGCCGGGATCGCCATCGAAGATCGAGCGTATCTGGTCCAGCAGCGCCATCGTCATAAGCCTCCCCTTGCGATTCCGCTCTGATTGTTAGCGTGGAATCGGTCTTGCGCAAACTGGTCGGGCATGATGGAAGCTGCGGCTTCCCTCGCAGAGCCCCCCGCCCGATGATCGACCTTACCTTGCAGACTGTTTTCATACTCACCGCCGCCGCTTTTGCGGCAGGCTTTGTCGACTCGATTGCTGGTGGCGGCGGCCTCATCACCATCCCTGCGCTGCTTCTGGCGGGCTTCTCCCCCGTCGCGGCCCTCGGCACCAACAAGCTGCAAGGCATGTTCGGCTCCGGTTCGGCCACCATCCACTATGCAGCCAAAGGCCAGGTCGATCTGCGCCGCCAGCTTCCGTCCGCGCTGCTGGCGCTCGTTGGCGGCGCCGTCGGCGCCCTGTTGGCGACGGTGGTGCCCGGCAACTTCCTGCGCGCTCTTTTGCCGGTTCTGTTGATCGCGATCGCGCTCTACTTCGCCTTCAAACCCAACATGAACGACGTCGACCGCGCCGAACGCCTCTCGCCGTTCCTGTTCGGCCTCATCATTCCGCCGCTGATCGGCTTCTATGACGGCCTCTTCGGCCCCGGCGCTGGCTCCTTCTACATGCTCGCCTTCGTCAGCCTTGCCGGCTACGGCGTGCTCAAGGCGACCGCCAACACCAAGCTGCTCAACTTCGCCTCCAACATCGGCGGCTTCGTCGTCTTCGCCGCTGTCGGTGTTATCGACTGGAAGATCGGCCTGATGATGGGCGTGGCGCAGTTCCTCGGCGCACGCGTCGGCGCTAGCCTTGCCATCAAGATCGGCGCGAAACTGATCAAGCCGCTGCTGGTGATCGTCTGCCTGGCGCTGGCGGCGAAGCTGCTTGCCGACCCGGCCAATCCCTTGCGCCAGCTCATTGGTATGTGACGATCCTGCTGGTAGAGTCCGTGCGTGCGAATCATGTTGGAGGGACAGACATGAATCTCAGTGCACCCACCCAGATCGTGTTCATTATTTCGTTGATCATCGCCATCATCGGCCTTCTTGCCGCTCTTGGCCTTCTTGCGTTCATTCCTCTCGCGGCGGTGTGGATTATGCTCATCGCCTATATCGTGCTTGCCGCCGGCTGCCTGATGCGCGGCGCCTGAGCACACCAAATCTCTGGCAACTCGAAGCGCCCGGCCCTGCCGGGCGCTTTTGATTTAAGGGCATGGTCTGCTAGACTCGCACCATGTCCGACGAGACAGAGCGCCATAGACAAGACAATCGGTCCCCGGCTCTCCATTTCGAGATGGTCCGGCGCAAGCCCGCCGCTTCGCTCGCGGGCATTGTCACCGATGTCTGCGGCTACCGCGAGATTTGGCTTGGCCATTTCCGCATCGTCGAATATGCCTCGCTCACCGTGCCGCTGGTGATCAGTTTTGCCGAAGCCTTCGCCATCGGGCTCGGCCGGAATCCCGGCGACAACGACCGTTTTGCCAGCTTCGCCGCCGGCCTCTATGCCGGCCCTGTCGTAATCGAATCCTTCGGCGGCTCCTGCTGCGTCCAGGTGAATTTCACGCCGCTTGGCGCCAGGCGATTCTTCGGCCTGCCGATGAGCGAATTGAAGGACCGCATGGTCGGCCTCGACGATGCGCTGGGCTTCGGGGGCATCGCATTGCGCGAACGGCTAGGCGAAGCACCGGATTGGGACACGCGCTTTGCCATTGCCGAGAGTTTCGTGACCAGCCGGCTTGCGGAAGCCAACGGGCTTTCGCCCGAAGTCGCCTGGGCCTACGGGGCTGTTATCGCGTCGGGCGGCCGCACCCGGATTTCGGCGCTTGCCGGAGAGATCGGCTGGAGCCGCAAGCATCTGGCGGCAAAATTCACCGACGCGATCGGCATCGGGCCAAAGACATTGTCGCGCATCGTGCGCTTCAACCGGGCGCTTTCGCTATCGAAGCAGCAGAATGACAACTGGGCCGGCATCGCCGCCGATTGCGGCTATGCCGATCAAGCGCATCTGGTGCGCGAGTTTCGTCAGCTCGCCGGCGAAACGCCGACCGCGCTCGCCGCACTGGCTTAGCGCCCGCTGCCGCAGGTAACATTTCTTCAAGACGCCGGAATGCTTTTGCCTGAGACTGGCTTCCATCAAGTCATCAGGGAGTTTGTCATGCCCACGGCAACGGAAGCACCTCGCATCTATCCCGCCCTGCGCTACAGGAGCGCGGCCAAGATGATCGACTGGCTGTGCGACGCCTTCGGCTTCGAGGTGCGCGCGCGCTACGGCGAAGGCGACATCGTCCATCACGCCGAGCTTACCTTCGGGTCCTCGATGATCATGCTCGGCACCGCCCGCGACGACAACTACGGCAAGATGGTCGGCGAGCCTGGCGGCGGTGGCGGCAAGTCGATCTACATTGCCGTCGATGACGCCGAGGCCGCCTATGCCAAAGCGAAGAAGGCCGGCGCCCAGATCATTCAGGAATTGGTCGACCGCGACTACAGCAGCCGCGAATTCATCTGCCTCGACCCGGAAGGCAATGTCTGGTCGTTCGGCACCTACTGGCCGAAGGCCGACGAGAAGGCTTGAAGCCCTCAGCACCGACGCTGAAGGTTGGCGAAAGCATCCCAACTTCGTCATCCACGGGCGTAGCAGGAGCGAAGCTCCGTCGCGGAGACCCGTGGATGACGACCCGATGAGCGTCTAGGCCAATCTCAACGGTGTTTAGACCTATCGGGCCAAGGCGAAAATCGAGTCGCAGTCGAGATGCCTCTCCAGTTCCGTCGCAACCTCGTCCAGCGCCTTCTCGACCTCGGCGCGGTAGTCGATGCCACCTCCTTTGACCCCCAAGCTCTCAAGATAAGCGGCACGAAAAGCGTCGGCCGAAAACAGCCCATGCAGATAGGTGCCGATCACTTTACCATCGGCGGAGACCGCGCCGTCCTCGACGCCGTTGATGATCGCCGACGGCCGCGCAGTGTCCGGGCCGGTGGTGCGGCCTAGATGGATTTCATAGCCTTCGAGCGGCAGGCCGAACTGAACCGAATGGGCGCTGGAATTGCGCACCGTCTTTTCCGGCTCCATGACCGTCTCGATATCGAGCAGGCCAAGGCCTTCCGCTTCGGTGACGCTGCCTTCGATGCCGGCGGGATCGCGCACCATGCGGCCGAGCATCTGGTAGCCGCCGCAGATGCCGGCGACATGGCCGCCGTGCTTGCGATGGGCGATGAGATCGCGGTCCCAGCCATTCTCGCGGAATTTTATCAGATCGCCGATGGTCGATTTGGAGCCGGGGATGACCACCAGCCCGGCATCCTCCGGCAGCTTCTTGCCCGGCGGCACGAACACCACCTCGACCTGCGGCTCGGCCTTGAGCGGATCGAGATCATCGAAATTGGCGATGCGCGAAAGCATCGGCACCGCCACCTTCAGCGCCCGCTTCTCGCCGGAGGCGAGGCGTTCGAGCACGACCGAATCCTCGGACGGCAGCCGCGCGGCAGCCTTCAGCCAGGGCACCACGCCAAAGCAGCGCCAGCCGGTGAATTTCTCGATCGCGCTTATGCCATCGTCGAACAGCGAGACATCGCCGCGGAACTTGTTGATGAGATAGCCGGCGATCATGCGCCGGTCTTCCTCCGGCAGGATCAGATACGTCCCGGCGACCGAGGCGATGACGCCGCCGCGGTCGATGTCGCCGACGAGCACCACCGGCACATTGACGCGCGTCGCAAAGCCCATATTGGCGATGTCGCGGTTGCGGAGATTGATCTCGGCCGGCGAGCCTGCACCTTCGACGATCACGAGATCGGCGCCCTCGCCGACTTTCGCCCAGGAATCCAGCACCGCGTCCATCAGCCTCGTTTTCATCGCCTGGTAATCGCGCGCCCGCGCCTCGCCGAACACCTTGCCCTGCACCACCACTTGCGAGCCGATGTCGCTCTGCGGCTTGAGCAGCACCGGGTTCATGTGCACCGTCGGCCGAACCCCGCAGGCCAGCGCCTGCAGCCATTGCCCACGGCCGATCTCGCCGCCACCGGCCTTGTTGTCGCCGGGGATGTCGGCGACGGCAGCGTTGTTCGACATGTTCTGCGGCTTGAAGGGCCTGACCTTCAGTCCGCGTTTCTTCGCTGCGCGGCAGAGCCCCGCCACCAGCACGGTCTTGCCGACATCGGAGCCGGTGCCCTGCAGCATGATCGCTTTTGCCATCAGTTCCTGCCCTCCGAGCCGATGGTCGACTTCTGCGCCAGCGGTCCGCCACGCCAGACATAGAGCGCCATCAATGGCTCCTTGCCGGTGCGCATGGCGTGACTGACGTCGGACGCGTGGTGGATGACCTCACCGGCCTCACGAACCTGAAAACAGCCTTCGCTCATGCGCCATTCGGTGCCGCCGGTCAGCGGAATGTAGATCTCCTCGGCGGTGTGGTGATGGTCGGGATAGACGATGTCAGGCCCGAGGATCAGCAGCCCGGCCGCGACCGCGTCGTTGCCGAAATACCCGCGCGTGCCGAACACCTCCAGCCAGCCGTAATTGTCGATGAAGGCCTGGCCGAAATCGGTGGCAGTATAAGTCTGCCCCCAGCGCAATTCCTCCCGATGGTCGGCCACGAACCGCGCCAGCAGCCTCGCCTCCTGCGGCGCAGTCTCTGCGATGCGGTCGAGATGGCGGAGGCAGCTTAGCGGACGCGGTTCGAGCGGACGGGAGGGCATGTCCCAGTCGATGCGCGCGACCGCATCCGCGACCAGCTTGCTGTCGAGGCCAGCGAGATAGCCGTGGAACCGCTCCAGCAACTGATCGAAAACTGTCGGCACGCACGGCTCCGTTGATCAATCCACGCACAGCCGGTCCGCGAGCGACCGGGTTGCGCGGCGGCATCATTGGTCTAGATTGATTGTTGCGCAAAGCCAAAAAACGACAGGCCACAAGGCCTGAAGCGACAGGGAGCACGCCATGGACGCGGCAGTCGATGCGGGCACTGGCCAATTCGAACTCACCGAGGAACAGCGCGCCATCCAGGAGATGGCAGAGGCTTTCGCGGCCGACCGCGTCGCGCCCAACGCGCTCGATTGGGATCGGGCAAAGCACTTTCCCGCCGACGTGATCCGCGAAACCGGGCCGCTCGGCCTCGGCGGCATCTATGTCAAGGACGATGTCGGCGGCTCGGCGCTCGGCCGCCTCGACGCGGTGCTGATCTTCGAGGCGTTGGCACGCGCCGATCCGGCCTTTTCCTCTTTCATTTCGATCCACAACATGGCGGCCTCGATGATCGACCGCTTCGGCAGCGATGAGCAGCGCCGGCGCTTCCTGCCGAAGCTGACCTCGATGGAATGGCTGGCGAGCTACTGCCTGACCGAGCCCGGCTCCGGCTCGGATGCCGCTGCGCTGAAGACGCGGGCGGTGAAGAGCGGCGGCGATTATGTCTTGAACGGCGCCAAGCAGTTCATCTCGGGCGCAGGCGACAGCGACCTCTACGTCGTCATGGCGCGCACCGGCGCCGACGGACCGAAAGGCATTTCGACCCTCGTTGTGCCCAAGGACGCGCCCGGCCTCTCCTTCGGCGCCAACGAGCACAAGATGGGCTGGCACATGCAGTCGACGCGCCAGGTCATCTTCGAGGATTGCAAAGTGCCTGCAGAGAACCTGCTTGCCGCCGAAGGCGCCGGCTTCGGCATCGCCATGGCCGGGCTCGACGGCGGCCGGCTCAACATTGCTGCCTGTTCGCTGGGCGGCGCGCAGTCGGCCCTCGACAAAGCGCTCGCCTACACCGCCGAGCGCAAGGCGTTCGGATCGAAGATCAACCAGTTCCAGGCGCTGCAGTTCAGGCTGGCCGACATGGAGACGGAGTTGCAGGCGGCCCGCATCTTCCTCTACGCCGCCGCTTCGAAGCTCGATCGCAAGACGCCGGATGCCGGCAAATGGTCGGCCATGGCCAAGCGCTTCGTCACCGATATCGGCTTCGACGTCGCCAACCAGGCTCTGCAACTGCATGGCGGCTACGGCTATCTGCACGACTACGGCATCGAGAAGCTGGTGCGGGACCTGCGCGTCCACCAGATCCTCGAAGGCACCAACGAGATCATGCGCGTTATCATCGCCCGCACGCTGATCGGCCGCTGACCGCGAAAATATCCGGAGGAACAGGAATGACGACGATCGCCTTCATCGGCTTGGGTAACATGGGCAATCCGATGGCCGCCAACCTCGTAAAGGCGGGGTATGCGGTGAACGGCTTCGATCTTGTTCCGGAGAACCTCGCGGTTGCTAAGGAACACGGCGTGACTGTCATGGCCAACGCTATTGCAGCGGTGAAGGAAGCCGACATCGTCATCACCATGCTGCCGGCCGGCAAGCATGTGCTGTCGGTCTATGAAGACATCGCGCCCAAGGCGAAGCAAGGCGCTTTGTTCATCGATTCCTCGACCATCGATGTCGAATCGGCGCGCAAGGCGCACGCGATTGCCGCCAAGCATGGCCTGCCGTCGATCGATGCCCCGGTTTCAGGCGGCACGGGCGGCGCCGCCGCCGGCACGCTGACCTTCATGGCCGGTGGCTCGGACGCGGCCTTTGCCACCGCCGAGCCCATCCTGAAGCCGATGGCCGGCCGCATCGTCCATTGCGGCGGCGACGGCGCCGGCCAGGCCGCCAAGATCTGCAACAACATGATCCTCGGCATCTCGATGATCGGCGTTGCCGAGGCCTTCGTGCTGGCCGAAAGGCTCGGCCTGTCGCACCAGGCGCTGTTCGACGTCGCCTCCACTTCCTCCGGTCAGTGCTGGTCGCTCACCACCTACTGCCCGGTGCCCGGCCCTGTTCCGGCCTCGCCCGCCAACCGCGACTACAAGCCAGGCTTTGCCGCAGCCCTCATGCTGAAGGATCTGAAACTGTCGCAGGAGGCCGCGCAAAGCGCCGGCGCGGTGACGCCTCTGGGCGCAGAAGCGACGCAGCTCTACGCGCTGTTCAACGCGCAAGGGAATGCCGGCGTCGATTTTTCCGGCATCATTAATTTCCTGCGCGGCGATCAAATCTAAACTGCTGCTTACAAAGAGTTATTAGCCGATTTTTTCGGCAGAAAGCCGGCAAATTTAGATTTGCTTAAGTTCTCGATAACCCACCGGTAACGATGTGTCTTTAAAACGGACTGCGAGGCGGACATCGCAACCGCCCGGCGCTCCGGATCAGGTCTCGCGTACCGGAGCCCGTAAGTTTCGCAGGTTTCTTGTAGCGAAACGCCATGCGTATCTGCAAAGCCGCGTTCCCTTTGGGGCGCGGTTTTTGCGTTTCGGATATCTGCCAACTTCGTTATCCCAGGGCGTAGCAGGAGCGAAGCTCCTTGCTCCGCCCCAGGATGACGACGGAACTAGGATGCTCGCTTATCGCTTCCGCAAATCCGCCTCGGCAAGATCGAGCGCCTTGGCGATGCGCTCGCAGGCCATGTCGATCGTGTCGCGCGTCCAGATCAGCGGCGGCGACAGGATCATCGTGTCGCCGGTGGCGCGCAGCATCATGCCTTGCGCGATCGCATGGTCGCGCACGACGACGGCGGCGCTTCCCGACGGCAAGAAGCGTTCCTTGGTCGCCTTGTCCTTGACGATCTCGATCGCGCCCATCAGGCCGATCGAGCGCACCTCGCCGACTAGCCTGTGGCCGGCGATGCGCTCCTGCAGCGCCTGCGCGAAATAGGGACCAGTGTCGTTCCTGACGCGCTCGACCAGGCCTTCCCGTTCGATGATCTCGAGGTTCTTCAGCGCCACCGCGCAGGCCACCGGATGACCGGAATAGGTGTAGCCGTGATAGAACTCGCCGCCCTTCTCGACTAGCGTCTTGCTGATGCGGTCGCCGACCAGCAGCGCCGACAGCGGCTGGTAGCCTGAAGTCAGCGCCTTGGCGGTGGTGATGGCGTCGGGCTCTACATCGAATGTCTGCGCGGCGAACCATTCGCCGGTGCGGCCATAGCCGGTGATCACCTCGTCAAGCATCAGGAGCACATCGTATTTGCGGCAGATGCGCTGCACCTCCGGCCAGTAGCTCATCGGCGGGATTTTCACCCCGCCCGCCCCCATCACCGGCTCGCCGATGAAGGCGGCGACCTTGTCGGCGCCGGCTTCGAGGATCGCGTCCTCCACCGCCTTGGCCGCGCGGATGCCGAAATCATGGTCGCTTTCGCCGGGCAGCGCGAGCTCATAGGCATAGGGCATCATCACATGGACGATGTTGGGCACCGCGCCGCCGAGCTGCTTGTGCATCGGCTCCATGCCACCGAGCGAAGTGCCGGCGATGGTCGAGCCGTGATAGCCCATCTTGCGCGAGATGATGCGGTTCTTCTCCGGCTTGCCTTCGAGCGCCCAATAGTGGCGAACGAGCCGCAGCGCCGTATCGTTGGCCTCCGAACCGGACGAGCCGTAGAAGACCTGGCCGACATGCTTGGGCGCCAGTTCGGCCAGCTTCTTCGACAAGAGCACCGGCGTCGGCGTCGAGCATTTGAAGAAGGAATTGTAGTAAGGCAGCTCCTTCATCTGGGCATAGGCGGCCTCCGCCAGCTCGTCGCGGCCATAGCCGACATTGACGCACCACAGGCCCGCCATGCCGTCGAGGATCTCCGATCCTTCCGAATCGTAGATGAACGGGCCATCGGCGCGGGTGATGATGCGCGAGCCTGCCTCGCGCAGTTCCTTGTGGTCGGTGAAGGGATGAAGGTGATGCGCGGCATCGATCTGCTGAAGCTGCTTCAGCGAATAGTTCTGATAGGTCATGGGTTTGATCTTTCCTCTTGAATCAATCCGGCAGCAGCCGGGGCGGATTCGTCAGAGGAAGGCGGGCGGCGAATAGCCGATGCGGGCGCACAGCCGCAAAAGCTCGGCACGCAGCGTGCGTGGTGACGGCGTCACCGCGACCCCGAAGGCGCCTGATGTGCTGATGCGAACCATGGCAGCACATTAAGCCGCCCATGGCCACGAATTCAAGCGACACCGCGTTTTCAGTCGAGCACCGGATTTTCCGAAAACCGGCTTCCACTTTTCGGTCCGGTGCTCAGCGCCCGCTGCAGAAAGACATAGCGCATCGCCGTCTGCGCCGCCTGCGGGCGGCGGTCGCCGCGTCCGCCATGTCCGCCTTCGGTTTCCTCGAAGAACATCGTCCTGCCGTGACAGGCAGCCTGCAGCCGCGCCGCCATCTTGCGCGCATGTCCGGGATGAACGCGGTCGTCGGCGGTCGAGGTCATCAGGAGCACGGGCGGATAGGCGGCATCCGCCGCGACATGCTGATAGGGCGAATAGGCACCGAGCCAAGCCGCCTCCTCCGGCTTCGACGGGTCGCCATATTCGGCAATCCACGAGGCGCCGGGCGGCAGTTCGGTGTAGCGCAGCATATCGAGCAGCGGCACGTCGATGATGACGGCTCCGAAAAGGTCCGGCCGCTGCGTCAGCGATACGCCGGTGAGCAGGCCGCCATTCGAGCCGCCCTGAATGCCGAGTTGCACCGCCGTGGTGATGCCGCGCCGGACCACATCCTCGGCCACCGCGGCGAAATCGTCGAAAGCATTCTGGCGCTTGCCCTTGAGCGCCGCCTGATGCCAGGCCGGACCGAACTCGCCGCCGCCGCGGATATTGGCCTGCACATAGGCGTTGCCCTTGTCCAGCCAGAGCCTGCCGCGGATGCCGGCATAGCCGGGCAAGAGCGGCACTTCGAAGCCGCCGTAGCCGTAAAGCAGCGCCGGCGCCGGCCCCGTCTGGTCCCGGCGCCGCACAACGAAATACGGGATCATCGTACCGTCCCTCGAGCGCGCCTCGAACTGCTCCGAAATGTAAGGCGAGGCATCGAAGCGCGCCGGCTGCGATTTCACCGTTTGAAGCATCTCGCCATCGTCGTCCGACCAGATAATCGAGCTCGGCGTCAGGAAATCGGTGAAAGAGAAGGAGACGCTGGAACCGAAATGCTCGGCATGGCTGATTCCGACATTGCCGTTGTCCGGAAGGCCGACCGGCTTCAGCGACCAGCCCTTGTCGGTGCGGTCGCACACAACGACCTTGCCGCGCACATTGTCCATCAGGTTGATGAACAGTCGGTCCTGCGTCCGCGCGAGGCCAGCGATGGAAACGCGAGGGGCCGGTTCAAGCACAGTCTCGAATGGTCCAAACACGCCGGTGTCGACCCAGCGGTCGAAATCCACGGAGTAGAGCCCGTCGGGCAGGCAGCGTGTGCCGTCGGGCGCCGTCCACGGACTGCGCACGCCGAAGACGAGCTGTCCCTTGAAGATCGCCGTGTCCGTGGCGTCGTCGGGCAGCGGAACGCGCCGGTTCTCGCCCGAAGCCAGCCGCAGAAAACTGTGCGAGGTGAAGAAGTCGATGGTCTTGCCGAGCAGGACATGCCGCTTGTCGCCGTCGAATTCCACGCCGCCGCCGACAGCGAGGTGCTGCTTCTCGCCTTCGAAGATCGGCCCAGCATCCTCGAGCTTTGTGCCGCGCCGCCAGAGCTTGATCACGCGCGGGTAGCCGGACTGGGTCTTGTCACCCTCCTCGAACGCGGCCGAGACGATGACCGTGTCCTTGTCCAGCCAGGAAAAGCCCGACTTCGAGACCGGGGCGCGAAAACCGTCCGCGACGAAGGATTTCGTCGCGATGTCGAACTCGCGCATCTCGCTGGCATCGCCGCCGTCCGGTGACATGGAAAGCAGGCAGCGGTCGAAATCGGGATAGAGCCGGCTCGCCCCGCCAAACACCCATTTCACGCCCTCCTTGGCCGAGAGCTGATCGAAATCGATGATCGTCTCCCATTCGGGCTTGTCGGTCTTGTAGGAAGCGACCGTTGTGCGCCGCCACAGGCCGAGCGCATGGTCTTGTCCTGCCAGAAATTATAGACATGGCCGGCGAGCGCGGCCCCGACCGGGATATTGTCCTCGGCCGTCATCAGGTCGAGCGCCGTCTCAAATGCGCCCTGATAGGAAGGATCGCCCTGCAACTCGGCGACCGTCACCGCATTCTGGCGATGAACCCAGTCGAGCGCTTCCTTGCCGTTGCGCTCCTCCAGCCAGAGGTAGGGATCCTCGGCCGCCAATTCGGCCTGGGTCTTGGTCATCGTGCTGGTCATGCAGGTCTCCGGGATTTCGTCTGGCAGGTCCTGCCTACATCGCGTTCGCCATGCGAACATTCAAGAGCCGGCTCGACGGCTTCTCAGCCTACACCACTCGCCGGCGAAAGACGGTCGTTACGGCCAATGCCGCGCAGATCGCGCCGAGCGTCACCGGAAGGCCCGCCGCGCCGATCACGTCCATCGCGCCACCGGCGAGCGGCGGCACGACGATGCCGCCGACACCCCACATCAGCGAGAAGGCGGCATTGCCGGCGACCAGCGCCGAGCCCGCAAAACGTTCGCCGAGCTCGATGATGGACATCGTGTAGATGCCGTAGGACACGGCACCCCAGATAAAGACGCAGGGCCAGATCAGCGGCGTCTCGATCAGAACCGGCAACAGCACGCAGCCTAGAACCGTCACCGAAACGCAGCCGAACCGCACCAGGCGCGCCGTCAGCCTTTCGGCGAGCAGGCCGAGCGGCACCTGCATGGCGATGTTGCCGGCAATCATCATCGAGAGCAGCGCCGACATGCGTGCCTCGGGAATGCCGTAGTGGGTGCCGTAGACGGGAAGCAACGCCAGCACCGACTGCTCGAAACCGGCGGCGACGACGACCGCCGACAGAAGCAGCCAGGCGAGCGGCATGAAGCCCAGCACCGAAACGGTCTCGCCGGCCTGATCAACCTTGGGCAGGCGTTTGACCACGACCGCCAGGCAGGCGCCGCAGAAGAGGAAGGCAAGGATACCAACCAGGAAAGGCGGCCAGCCTTCAGTGCCGACCGCCAGCAGGCAAAGCGGACCTGCCGCGAAGCCCGCCGAGATGATGGTCGAATAGATGCCCATGACGCGCCCGCGCCGCGATGGCGGCGCCAGCGCGATCACCCAGATTTCGCTGAGCACATAAAGTGGATTGGTCACCACGCCGATCAGGAAGCGCAGCGGAAACCACAAATAGAGGTCTTGCGTCCAGCCGATCAGCGCCAGCACCAGCGCCGACAGCACGGCGCAAGAGAGCGCGGTGCGCCCTGCCCCGAACCGGCGCGCCAGCCCCGGGATCAGCGGCGAGGACAGGATGAAGCCGACCGGCGTCATCGCCGCCGACAGGCCGATCACGGCCGGCGACACGCCCTGCCGCTGCAGGATGAAGCTGAGCAGCGGATAGGAGAGCCCCTGCGCGATGGCGAACACCGACACGGTCGCGATCACGCCGGTGATCGCCGCCCATTGCACCCTCTCGCCGGTCTCTGATTTCGCCAGAGCCATCATCACTGCTCCAATCGCTCGGAGGCTTAGCCGTTACGGCTGATCGGCGTAAGGCCCACCGGCGGCGAAAGCGCATGCTCCAGCCAATACTTGTCAGGAGCGCCGGCGCTGCAAGGAGCGGTAGGATGCGAAACCCACAAGCAGCGCGTCGAGCCCGGCGATCACCGCCGGCAGCCCGATCGGTCCGATCGCCTGCATCAGCGCGCCGGCGCCACGTGGGCCGACGATGCCGCCGACGCCCAACATCAAGGTGAAAGCGGCATTGCCGGCGACCAGAGCCGTGCCCTTGAAGCGGCTGCCGAGCTCGATCAGCGCCATGGTGTAGACGCCGTAGCCGACCGCGCCCATGACCACGAGCACGGGCCAGACGAACGGCGTCGCGGCAACAGGTCTGCGTGTCGTCGTCTCAACCACGCCTTATGGAAAATACCGGGCGATCGCCCCCTTCTTGCCGTCGGCATAAGGTTTAAGCCACTTGTCATCGATCGCTATTCCGTCGTCGTCCGACGGGCCTTTTCCGATCGTCCGGCGCCAGGCGCGGAATTTGTAGTGATCGAACACGTCGAGCATGTGCACCGCATACGCTGCTGCAAACGTCTTGTCGCCCTCCACGATCACCAGGTTCTCATCGTTCTCGTAGGAAGCCTTGTAGCCGAGGTTGTGGCTGCCGGTGATGACGGTGGCGTTGTCTGCCATCGGGTCGATGATAACGATCTTGTCGTGCACAATGGCGTGGCCGATAGTGAGTACCTCCGCCTGGAAATCTCTGGCGATCGAGGCGGCGGTCAGGTTCGCCGCCCTCACGATCGAGACGTTCGGCAACTCCCAGACCTTTTCCGGATAGACGAAAGGTGCCTTGCCGTCCTTGTTCGACTTGTGGGTGACCGGATCCTTTGTCGGCGCGACGTAGTTGGGCATGGCGCTTTCATCGCTGATGGCGCCCTGCACGATTAGCTTCGGATTGGCCTTGGCTGCCGCGACCGCGTGATCGATGATCGAATTGTCGCCGAGCACCGAGGGATTGAAGACCAGAAACAGCACCGCATCCTTCGCGGCCTCGATGCGGGCGAAAACATCGCCGAGGTCGACGGGCAGGACAGAGATGTCCTTCTTGTTGCGCTTGGGATCATTCGGCGAGAACCACACGGTAAGCCCATCCAACGGCGCCGTCGCGCCACTCAATGGGTTCGGAATGTGGTTTTCCGTACGAAACGGCACGCCTTGCGTCTGCGCGACATGACCGGGCGCGCCTTCATTGACCGGCGGCGGGAAGGCGTCGGCCTTTATACGCTCCCAATAGGCGTTGAACACCTCCGCCATAGCCGGATCGTCGCGGACAAAAGCATTGTTGGATTGTCCGCAAATGCCGGTCGACGTCCAGTTGGTACTGCCGGTCATGACAGCTTGCGGCTTGCCTTGGGCGTCACGGTAAACGGCGAATTTGTTGTGGCCGATATGGTTGTTGTTGAACAACCGGTCGGTGAGCGACACGCCTGCGTCACGCAGCCGCTTTCTGAACGGGGCATTGCCGGCGTCCCAGACTTCGGATTTGTCGGGCGCATCGAAAGGCCGGTCCTTGGCTGAATTGGAAAGAATAACCTCGACGAAATTCTTGGCGTCGGTGATCGCCTTGCACAATTCGTCGTCGCCCAGTTCATAAAGCGCAAGCCTGACGGTACCGCCTTCGGTCTTGGCCCGCTCCAGCAGGCTGGTCAGCACATTCGGCACGTCGCCATGAAGATAGGCCCGTATCTTGCTCGCCGGGTTCTGCAATTCCGCCCTGATCTTGTCGCGCTGCCCGACTTTGATGCCGGCTTCCGCCAGCGCATGCGACATCCATTGCGTCGACAGCACGCCATTGGTGAAGGCGACACGGGCCTTGCCGAACATCTGCCCGAGAAAGATCGGTGGGCTCGTAGCGCCCTGCCCAAGATAGCCGAGCGGCCGCGGCGCGCCTTCATATGCAGGTTTGCCGTCGACGATCTGGTCTGGGCGCACGGGCACCGGATCGAGGCCCGGTTTCATGTCGCCAACCGGCCGCACTCGATAGGCGATCCTCTCACCCTCCGGTCTTAGATCGAGGCTATCGCGGCGCCGGCGCACCGTAAGATCGCGCCAGAAGGTCTTCTGCACAGGCCACACGCCGGTGTCCTGGGGAATCCATCTTGGGTTGCGCTGTCCCTTGAACGGCACCCACGATGCCAGGCAGCGCTCCTCGCCGGTTTCCGGATAAATACGGACGATCTCGAAGCCAAGGCAGCCCGGGATCATCCCATCAATATCCCATGCCAGGAACGCGACCTCGTTGTTGGTCGCCGCGCGCACGTTGATGACATCAGGCATCGTTACCCCCTTTGATGCTCAACGCACAAGTGTAGTGGAAGTAAAAGACAGAACTGTAACGGCTCTCACATTGCAGTGCTGACGGCACCCGGCTGCCGTTCCGGCATGTCGCTTCCCTCGCCCTAGTGGTCGCCGCCTCCTTACCGGCGAGATTGCCGCCGGTCCATTATGCCGGCCACATTCGCATCCTCACGAGGCTTCTCATGACTGCCGCCCTTCATCCCGCCGAACCGGCATTGGCAACAGATCGCGCCCGCCGCGGCGGCCGTGCGGGAAAGCGCGCCGGCGGATCGGCGGCGTTCGAGCAGCCGCCGTTCCGCCAGCTCAAGAATCCGCTGGCGCCGACGAAATTTGTGTCCGACGACGAGTTGGAATCGATCCACCTCGCCTCGCTGCACGTGCTGAAGGAGATCGGCGTCGACGTTCTGCACGAGGAAGCCCGCCGCATCATGAAGGCGCATGGCGCTGACGTGCGCGAAGGCAGCGAACGCGTGCGCTTCGACAGCGACATGATCCTCGAACTGATAGCGCATTGCCCGCCCGAATTCACGCTCCACGCCCGCAATCCGGCGCATAATCTGCGCTTCGGCGGCAACAACGTCATCCTTTCGATGATGGCCTCGGCGCCCAATTGCTCCGACCTCGATGGTGGCCGGCGGCCCGGCAACCAGGCCGACTACCGCAACTTCCTACGCCTGGCGCAGATGCACAACATCCTGCAGTGCACTGGCGGCTATCCGGTCGAGCCGATCGACATCCATCCATCGGTCCGGCATCTCGAATGCATCCGCGACCTCGCCATGCTGACCGACAAGGTCTTCCACATCTATTCGCTCGGCAAGGAGCGCAATGTCGATGGCATCGAGATCGCCCGCATCGCCCGAGGCATCAGCCGCGAGCAGCTGATGCAGGAGCCGTCGGTCTTCACCATCATCAACACCAATTCGCCGCTCAAGCTCGACGTGCCGATGATGGAAGGCATTATCCAGATGTCGAGCATGGGCCAGGCGGTGATCGTCACGCCGTTCACGCTCTCCGGCGCCATGGCGCCCGTCACCATCGCCGGCGCCCTGGTGCAGCAGAACGCCGAGGCGCTCTCCGGCATCGCCTTCGCGCAGATGGTGAAGAAGGGCGCGCCTGTCGGCTATGGCGGCTTCACCTCCAATGTCGACATGAAATCCGGCGCGCCGGCCTTCGGCACGCCGGAATACATGAAGGCGCAGCTCGTCGGCGGCCAGTTGGCCCGCCGCTATCAAATTCCCTACCGCACCTCGAACACCTGCGCCGCCAACACGGTCGACGCGCAGGCGGCCTATGAGAGCGTGTTCTCGTTGTGGGGCGCCATCCAGGGCGGCGGCAATCTGATGATGCACGGGGCCGGCTGGCTTGAAGGCGGCCTGCGCTGCTCCTACGAAAAGACCATTCTCGACATCGATCTCTTGCAGATGGTGGCCGAGTTCCTCACTCCGCTCGATCTCTCGCAGGATGCGCTCGGCTTCGACGCCATCCAGTCGGTCGGCCCGGGCGGCCATTTCTTCGGCACCCAGCACACGCAGGAACGCTACAAGACCGCCTTCTACTCGCCGATCGTCTCCGACTGGCGCAATTTCGAGACCTGGACCGAGGCGGGCTCGCCGACGGCGCTGGAGCGGACCAACAAGGTGTGGAAGGAGCGCCTCGCCTCTTACGAAGAGCCCTATCTGGACCCGGCGATCCGCGAGGAACTCAACGATTTCGTCGAGAAGCGCCGCGCCGAGGGCGGCGCGCCGACCGACTTCTGATCATCTGTATTGGTTTGATGAACTGTCGACCCCCACTCCGTCGAGCTTCGCTCGCCACCTCTCCCCCGATCGACGGGGGAGAGGAAAGGCGCGGACTTATGCCGGCTGGCGCCCTTCCTCTCCCTCCGGAGGGGGGGCCCCGCTCACTCGATTCAGTCTCTTCAAAAACGGACCTATCTGTATGAAATCTCATGTAAAAGCGGTTGTCATAGGCGGCGGCGTCGTCGGCTGCTCGGTGCTCTACCACCTCGCCAAGGCCGGCTGGACAGACATCATGCTGATCGAGCGTTCGGAGCTGACCTCCGGCTCGTCCTGGCATGCGGCAGGCGGCTTCCACACGCTGAACGGCGACCCGAACGTCGCCAAGCTGCAGGCTTACACTGTCCAGCTCTACAAGGAGATCGAGGAGCTTTCCGGCCAGTCCTGCTCGCTGCATCTGACCGGCGGCGTGATGATGGCCGACACGCCGGAGCGCATGGATTTCCTGCGCCTTGCCCACGCCAAGGGCCGCTATCTCGGCATGGACACCGAACTGATCACGCCTTCGGAAGCGAAGGCGATGTTCCCGCTGATGGACGAGAAGAATTTCGTCGGCGCCATGTGGGACCCGGTCGAAGGCCATCTCGATCCGTCCGGCACCACCCACGCCTACGCCAAGGCCGCCCGCAAGCTTGGCGCCGAGATCGTGCTACGCAACCGCGTCGTCGACCTGACGCAGGAAGCCGACGGCACCTGGAACGTCGTGACCGAACAGGGCACGGTTCACGCCGAGCATGTCGTGAACTGCGGCGGCCTGTGGGCGCGCGAGATCGGCCGCATGGTCGGCGTCGAGCTGCCGGTGCTGGCAATGGAGCATATGTACCTCTTGACCGAGCCGATGCCGGAGGTCGAGGAATTCAACAAGTCGACCGGCCGCGAGATGATCGGCGTGCTCGACTTCAAGGGCGAGATCTACACCCGCCAGGAGCGCAACGGCATCCTGCTCGGCACCTATGAGAAGGCCTGCAAGCCGTGGTCGCCGGTCAACACGCCCTGGGATTTCGGCCATGAATTGCTGCAGCCCGACATCGACCGCATCGCGCCGTCGCTGGAGATCGGCTTCAAGCATTTCCCCGGCATCGAGAAGGCTGGCATCAAGCAGATCATCAACGGCCCCTTCACCTTCGCACTCGATGGCAACCCGCTGGTCGGTCCGGTCCAAGGGCTGACCAACTTCTGGTGCGCCTGCGCCGTCATGGCCGGCTTCAGCCAGGGCGGCGGCGTCGGCCTCGCGCTGTCCAACTGGATGGTGCATGGCGATCCGGGCTTCGACGTCTGGGGCATGGACGTCGCCCGCTTCGGCGAATGGGCGAGCCTGCGCTACACCAACGCCAAAGTGCGCGAGAATTATTCGCGGCGCTTCTCCATCCGCTTCCCGAACGAGGAACTGCCTGCCGCTCGGCCGGCGCAGACGACGCCGCTCTACGACACCATGCTCGCCAACAACGCGGTCATGGGCGACAGCTGGGGCCTGGAAACACCGCTCTGGTTCGCGCCGAAGGGCACCAAGCCGAAGGACATCGTCTCGTTCCATCGCTCCAACGATTTCGGTCCGATCGGCGAGGAAGTGCGTGCCACGCGTGAGAAGGTCGGCGTCACCGAGATCGCCAACTTCGCCAAATACGAGGTCTCGGGTCCCGGAGCGGAGGATTTCCTCAACCGGCTGATGACCAACCGCATGCCGAAGACCGGCCGCATCGTGCTGACCCCGATGGTCAACGAATTCGGCAAGCTGATCGGCGACTTCACCATCGCCAAGACCGGCGAGGACCGCTTCATGATCTGGGGCTCGTCGGCGGCGCAGAAATATCACATGCGCTGGTTCGAGAAGCATCTGCCGAAGGATGGTTCGGTGCGCATTCACCGTTTCGACCAGACGCTTGTCGGCCTGTCCATCGCCGGGCCGAAATCCCGCGACCTGTTGCAGAAGCTTGTCGATGTCGACGTCTCGACCAAGGCCTTCCGCTTCATGGACTTCCGCGAAATGGCGGTGGGCGGCGCACCCTGCATGGTCAACCGCATCACCTATACCGGCGACCTCGGCTACGAGATCTGGATGGCGCCCGCCTATCAGCGCCTGGTCTACAAGGCGATCAAGGAAGCCGGCGAGGAATTCGGCCTCGTCGACTTCGGCATGCGCGCGCTGCTGTCGATGCGCCTGGAAAAGAACTTCCCGACCTGGTTCCGCGAACTTCGTCCGATCTATGGTCCTTTCGAAGGCTCGATGGACCGCTTCATCAAGCTCGAGAAGAACGACTTCATCGGCCGTGAGGCGTCGGCGAAAGAACAGGCCGAGGGGCCGAAGCTGCGCCGCGTCTCCTTCATCGTCGACGCGGCCGACGCCGACGTGATGGGCGACGAGCCGATCTGGGCCAAGGTCAGCAAGGATTACGGCACGGTGGAAAAGCCGCATGGCTATGGCGCGCCGCGCTTCGATGAGACGGGCAAGGAAGTCCGCGGCTCCAAGGCCGCCGAAGGCGCCTCCGCCGTGCGCGGCATCGTCGACGGCGAGTGGCGCGTTGTCGGCTGGGTGACCTCGGGCGGCTACGCGCATTACGTGCAGAAGTCGATGGCGCAGGGCTATGTGCCCGCGGGCCTTGCCGAGGACGAAAGCGCCGGCCTGTTCGAGATCGAGATCCTCGGCCACCGCCGCCCGGCCCGCATCAATGTCGAGCCGCCCTTCGACCCGAGCGGCGAGAAGATGCGCACATAAGGACCTGCGCCACTTTCGGATCTCGTGGGTAGCCGGCTATATAGCAACCGGCCACCAACGCATTAGATGAGAAGACGACTTCCTTGCAGTTGCTAGAGAAATGGACCGACTGGCTCTGCGACGAACGGGTCGGCCCTCTCAGCGCCGCGATCGCGTTCGCCCTCGCATACTGCCTTGTCCAGATCGTGGTGATGACGCTCTCGTCCCACTTCGTCGGCACGGGTGTCGGCGTCGACGACGCCGAACAATTGATGGCGATGCGGTTCCTCGCGGCCGGCTATGGCAGCTCGCAGCCGCCTCTATACACCTGGCTCGGCATTCTCACGGCTTCGCTGGTCGGAACCAACATCCTCGCGCTCAAGATCGTCAAATACGTCCTGCTGGCCGGTGGGTTGATCTCGTGCTTCGCCGCGGTGCGCCGCCTCGGCTACTCGAACCGTGCGGCTACCGCCGCCATGTTCGGCCTGCTGCTTTTTCCGCAGATCGCGTGGGAGATGCAGCACGCCCTCACCCACTCGGTCGCGATTTTTTGTTTTTCGTCGCTGCTGCTTCTGGCGGTGGTCGAGCTGCAGAAACGGCGGTCGACAGCCGCCTATGTGCTGCTTGGCCTGGCGGCGGCTGCGGCGATGCTGTCGAAATACAATGTGGTGATCTTTCTCGCCGCGCTGTTCCTTGCGGCGCTGTCGCTTCGCGAGACGCGTGAGGCGATCTTCGACCGTCGTTTCCTGATCAGCGTGGTTGTGGCGATCCTTGCCTGTCTGCCCACATTCTACTGGAGCGCGATGCATCTGGGAGACCTGCTGGCGCACAGCGGGGGCCTGGGCGTTGCCGAGGGCGGCAGCGTAGCAAAGACCTTGTCTCGCGGCATTCGCGGCCTGGGCAATGCGATACTCAACTTCGCTGGGCTTCCGGCCACGATCTTTGCCGTCGCGTTTTTCCTGGCACGCAAAGAACCCGCACCACCGCCCGAAACCACACCTTGGTCCGAGAAGCTGGTCTGGCGGGCGATTGCCTTCGCCTTGCTGATCACGCTCGTGGTGGTGCTGGCGGCCGGCGTGACGCAGTTTCGCGATCGCTGGATGCTTCCCATGTTTGTGCTGCTGCCGGCTGCTCTTGCCATGCGCCTGGACGCCATGGGGGAAAGAGGCAGGAAGACGCAGGCGACGATCGTCTTCGTCGGCGCCGTGATCGCCATCCTGGTGCTTCCGGTAAGCTGGTACATGCACGTCCATGGCGGCGACAACCGCGGCGGCATCGTGCGGATCGACTACGCTTCGCTCCATCGTCAGCTGACCGCCGACGGGCCGGTCGGTACAGTGGTTTCAAACTGGTTCTGGATCGGCAATCTTCGCCTGGTCGATTCCGATCTCATCGTGCTTGACGACGAGATACCCGATTTCGCCAAGTCGATTCGCGAGCCTGCGGTGCTTGTCCTGGCGGATGACGAAGAACCGGCTTCTGTCATTTTCGACAGGATCGCCGAGGCCGGCTATGTGATGGACACCGTCCATCGGCGCATCGCGGTGCCTCAACTGCTTGGCAGCGCACCGGCGGCCCGCAAGGTCACGATCACCAGACTTCGCAGGATCAAGGCGCAATAGAGCGCTCGGGGGAACCGCATGGACAAACTACGCTTCGGCCGCCACCGCAAGATCATGCCGTTCGAGCCGGGTTCGGTCGACGCGCTGCGCGAGGCCTCCCGCGAGAAGGCCGCCGCGCTCAACCAGCACGTGCTGGGCTATGGCGCGCAGGCCGAAGCCGAATGGGCGGCGGCCGGCGTTGCCGCTCCCGACCTGCCGGCCATGCGAAGCTACCGGCTCGACCGCATCCGCGCCGAGCTCAAGCGCCGCGACTATGCCGGCGCCCTGCTCTACGACCCGGTCAACATCCGCTACGCGACGGACTCGACCAACATGCAGCTCTGGGTCGCGCACAACCCGACCCGCCATTGTTTCGTGGCGACGGAAGGTCCGGTGGTGCTGTTCGATTATTTCTCCTGCGAGCACTTGTCGGATCACGCCGGCGTCGTCGACGAGGTGCGCCCCACGGTATCGTGGATGTATCTCTACAGCGGCGAGCTGACCGACAAGAAAGTCCGCCGCTGGGCGACCGGAATCGCCGAGCTCCTTGCCGAGCACGGCGGGGGCAACCGGCGTATCGCCGTCGATCACATCAATCCGGAAGGCGTCGACGAGCTTGCCCGCCGCGGCATCACAGTCGGCAATGGCGAAGCGGTGATGGAGAATGCGCGCCTGATCAAATCGCTGGACGAAATCCTTGCCATGCGCCGCGCCATCGTCGCCTGCGAGGCGGCGATGGGCGAGATGGAAGCGGCGCTGAAGCCGGGCATTTCCGAGAACGAACTGTGGGCGGAACTGCATCGCGGCAACATCGCGCGCGGCGGCGAATGGATCGAGACCCGGCTTCTGTCGTCAGGACCGCGCACCAACCCCTGGTTCCAGGAATGCTCGTCACGCGTCATCGAGAACGGTGATCTCGTCGCCTTCGATACGGACCTCATCGGCCCTTATGGCTTCTGCGCCGACCTCTCGCGCACCTGGCTTTGCGGAGATGGCAGGCCGACCAACGAGCAGCGCGAGCTGTTCCGCATCGCCGCCGACCAGATCGCCCAGAACACCGAGCTGATGCGACCGGGCATCTCTTTCCGCGATCTCGCCGAGCGCTCGGCGGTGCCGCCTGGCGACTGCTTTCCGGCGCGCTACGGCGTGCTCTATCACGGCGTCGGACTGGCGGACGAATACCCGACGCTGCCGCATGCCATCGACTGGACGGACGACACGCCCGACGGCGTGCTCGAAGCCGGCATGGTGCTGTGCGCGGAAAGCTATATCGGCCGGCTGGGCGGACGCGAAGGCGTCAAGATCGAGGAGCAGATCCTGATCACCGAGACCGGCAACGAAAAGCTCTCAGCCTACCCGCTCGACGAAAGGCTGCTTGGCAACTGACCCCTCCAGGCCAAGGCCGGCGATGGCTTCCCGCATGGACGCAACGACGTCCATCGGCGTTGTCCTGGCGGTAATAAACGGCAAGCCCTTCCGCCTTGCCGTCCATCCGACCACTTTCACGCCCTGCGCCGCCGGCTCGAAACGCTGCGCCAGCGCCCAGCTCCGGCAGTCGATGGCGGCGACGTCGGCCCTGCCCTCGGCGATGGCGACGATCGACGACCGGTGGCCGCCGCTTTCGCTGCGCGAGGCGAAGATGTCGAGGCTTTCCCCGATCGCGTCCAGGTCGCGCGTCAGCCCGAGCAGCCCGGACATCGAATCCGGGCTGTTGAAGATGAAACGCTTGCCACGGATGCGATCGAACGGGATGACGGCCCTGCCGTCCTCAGGCGAGGCAACCGACGGTCCGCCATCCGCCAGCATCACCAGCGCGCTGGAATAGAGCTCGCCCTGCCCGCCTTCGAATGCATCGTAGCTTGGCTGGGCGACCACCTGCACGCGTCGGGCCAATCCAAGCTCCATCGGACCCCAGCATGTTTGCCCAAAGAGCAGCGCCGGGCTCAGCCAAAGCTGGTGGAAATCGAACTCGTCCGGTGGCAGCGTCGCCGGATCGGGCGCGATCAGCTTTCGGGCGCCGTCGCGGATGCCACCGGGCACCGGCGGCAGGTCGCGATTGCTGCGCGCCGTTGCTTCCGGCGCATCTATGCCCCTCTGCCGGAAGGCGTCGCGGAGCCGCACCCACTGCGCGTCGACCTCGCCACGCATCTCGGGCCAGTCATACATCGGCAGAGCCGCAACAAACTTACTCATGACAAATAGCTTCCAAAAACAGGCGGCCATCGGCGCCTGCGTCCCGCGGCGAAAAAGCGGTCGCGGAAAGTCGAAATTATTCCTTGGGCGGTTCAGCCGGCACTGGAGCCGTCCCAAGTCCATTCACATTACGCGCCCTGACGCGCGGCTTGAAGGCGCGGCCGGGTTCCGGCGCACGGCGCAGCGCCGGATGCACCACCGGCTCCTTGGCCTTGAAGGCAAAGGATTTGATCAGCGCGAAGTAATTCGGATAGACATAGCCGTTGTTCATCCGCAGCCATTCTTCGCGGCGATCGCGAAACATCTTCGGCAGTCGGTACCAGGCGACCGTCGGGCTCTTGTGGTGCACGAAATGCAGGTTGTTGTTGAGGAACAGGAACGAGAGCGGCGACCGCTCGACGATGATCGTGCGGCCCTCCGGATGTTCCGACCACTGATGCTCGGCATAGGTGCGCACCGAGATCAGCGACTGGCCGATCCACACCGGCACCAGAATGTAGAGCCAAAGCGGGATGCCGAAGCCGAACGTCACGATCGGCACCACAACCGCGAGGCCGATGGCGTGCAGCAGCCAGGCCTTGCGGATCGCCTTGTCGCCGGCAGCGATCTGCCTGGCGTCGTCGATGAAGAAGCCGATCGACGACAGCCATGGTCCGAGAATAAGGCGGCCGACCATGGTGTTGTTGATCTTGAGCAGGAATTTCATCGCCGGCGGCATTTCCTCATGCATCCAGAGCGCCTGATAATAGCTTTCCGGGTCGTCGAGCGGATCGGTCAGCCGCTCGTCGGCATGATGGCGAAGATGGATCGTCTTGAAGCGGCGGAACGGCCAGACCATGCCGATCGGCAGGAAGACGAAGGCTTCATTGATCCTGGCGTTGCGCGTCGGGTGCCCGTGCAGCACTTCGTGCATCAGCGAGGATTGCAGCGCCAGTATCAAGGCGAGGGCTGCGAGCGCCAGCAGCGGATGGGAGGGCCAGAGCAGCAAGCCGGTGGCGAGCCATGTGCCGTAGCAGAAAAGTGCGAGGAATACCGTCGGCCATTCCACGGCCGGTGTGCTGCTGCGTCTCTTATTAATGCTCGTCTTAATGCTCGTCATGCTATCGACCACTGCCTTCCAGTCGCCGGAACCAGTTTGATTCCTGACAACATTGTGTCAGGAGCCTGTCGTTGCCGCAACGCGACAAAGCGCACAAACTGTTGCGAATGCGCATTTTTGACGGCACATGTTATGTATTGTAAACAAACTTGGGGATTCATTTCCGCTGGCGCCGCGACTGTGATGCCAGCCGGCGCAAATTTTTCCTCTCTTGACCAGGGGCAGAGTGATGGACAAGCGTGATCTGTCGACGATCTTCCGGGAGCGTCTGAAATTGCTCTTGACACGCTCCGACTTGAACCAGTCGGCCTTCGCGACCGCCGTCGGCATCGACCGTTCGGCGCTCTCGCAGCTGCTTTCGGGCGCCTCAACCCGCCTGCCCCGCGCCGAGACGCTTCTCAACATCGCCGCCGAGTTCAAGGTGTCGCTCGACTGGCTGCTGGGCTTGAGCCATGACGAAGGCGTCACCGGCGAGATCCGCGAGAGCCTGGAGATCGAGGAAGCGCCCGACGGCTTCGACCGCACCCTGCTCGCCAAATGGCATGCCGAGGCGGCCGGCACGAAAATCCGCTACGTTCCCGCCGGCATTCCGGACCTTTTGCGCACCGAGGCGCTGGTCGACTACGAGGCCGGCATCGCCAACAAGAGCCGCGAGGCACAGGCCGGCGAAACGCAATACCGCATCGACTACAACAGGCGGCCCGAGACCGACATGGAAGTCTGCATGCCGCGCCATACGCTGGAGATCTTCGCGCGCGGACTCGGCGTCTGGGACCGCTTTCCCGAGGACGAGCGCCGCAAGCAATTGCTGCACATGGCGACCCTGCTCGACGACCTTTACCCGACCTTCCGCCTGTTCCTCTATGACGGCCGCATGCGCTATTCGATCCCCTACACGATCTTCGGGCCCTACCGCGCAGCAATCTATGTCGGCGACATGTATCTGGTGCTGAGCGCCACCCAGCCGATCCGCACCCTGACCAGCCATTTCGACAATCTGATCCGCGCCGCCGACGTCAACGCGCATGAGGCGGCGAGCTTCACGCAGAAGCTGGCCGGTATATCCTTCCCCTCAGGCTCTGTCTGAGCGCTGCCATCGTCGTCATGTTGGCATGCGGCCACCACCCTGGCCGGCGTCATCGTTTCAGGGAAATCCATGCAAGAACCAGATCGTGTTGTCGTTCCTCCGCAATCCGGCCGCTCCTTTCGCGTAAAGGCCGGCGACGTCATCCGCGTCATCGACCCCAAGGGCCAGCAGGTCTCAGATCTCTGGGCCTTCTCGACCGAAGGCAGACTCGACTGGCTGAGCACCTCCCAGACCCGCGACATCACCGAACGGCTGTTTCCGAAACCCGGCGACCATTTCTACAGCGCTGCTGGCAAGCCAATGCTGACCCTGGTCGAGGACGCCTCTCCCGGCCCGCACGACATGCTTTACCCGGCCTGTGACGCCGCGCTCTATGAACGCGCCGGATTGCCGAATCATCCGAACTGCCGCGACAATCTGATGAGGGCGCTCAGCGCAGAAGGCATCGACCTGCCCTTCGCGCCCGACCCGGTCGATCTCTTCCAGAACTCGATGCCTCAGCCGGACGGCACCCTCGTCGTCGAGGCCTCGATCAACCCACCCGGTGGCTATGTGACGTTGCGCGCGGAACAGGATCTGCTGCTCGTCGTCACCGCTTGCTCTGTCGACCATCATCCGACCAATGGCGGCGTCTGCACCGAGATCGAGGTCGAGATCGTTCCAGGACCATAAAAGACAGCCGTCCAGCATGCCTCGGCGGCCGCAATTTCGTTGACTGGATATAAAGACTTCTTTATATCGTTATCCGAATTCAGGATACGAAAGCCAAAGCCATGACCGCGACCAATCCGATCGACGCGCTGATTGCTGAAAAGGGCGTGCTGCTGGCCGACGGCGCCACCGGCACCAATCTGTTCGCGATGGGCCTCGAGGCCGGCGAAGCGCCCGAGCTGCTCAACGAGACGTCGCCCGAAACCATCGTCAGCCTGCACCAGAATTTCGTCGATGCCGGCGCCGACATCATCCTGACCAACTCCTTCGGCGGCACCCGCCACCGGCTGAAGCTGCATCACGCCCAGGACCGGGTGCGCGAGCTGAACAAGCGCGCCGCCGAGATTGCTCGGTCTGTCGCCGACAAGGCTGGCCGCAAGGTGATCGTCGCCGGCTCCGTTGGCCCGACCGGCGAGTTGCTGGTGCCGCTTGGCGCCATGACCTACGAGGATGCGGTCGATGCCTTTGCCGAGCAGATCGAAGGGCTCAAGGCCGGCGGCGCCGAAGTCGCCTGGATCGAGACCATGTCGGCGCCCGACGAGATCCGCGCCGCGGCGGAGGCGGCAATCCGCGTCGGCCTGCCCTATACCTATACCGGCTCCTTCGACACCGCCGGCCGCACCATGATGGGACTGTTGCCGAAGGACATCCACGGTGTCGCCGACGGGCTGTCGCAGGCGCCGCTCGGCGTCGGCGCCAATTGCGGTGTCGGCGCGTCCGATATCCTTTCGTCGCTGCTCGACATGACCGACGCGAAGCCGGAAGCCACCGTGATCGTCAAAGGCAATTGCGGCATCCCGGAATTCCGTGGCAGCGAGATCCATTATTCCGGCACGCCCGAGCTGATGGCCGACTATGTCCGGCTGGCGGTCGATGCCGGCGCAAAGATCGTCGGCGGTTGCTGCGGCACCTCGTTCGCCCACCTCGCCGCCATGCGCAAGGCGCTCGACGCGCATGAAAAGTCGGCGCGCCCGACCGTCGAGACGATCGTCGAGCGCATCGGCCCGATGCGCAACAAGACGGCGAGCTCAGGCGACGCAGGCGAAGGCCGCCGCGAGCGCCGGCGCAGCCGCGCCTGAAAATGGTCCTGCTTTATTCGCTGTTTTCAGCGTAGCGCGACAGCGCGGTATTGAGGTCTGTAGCGGCGCTGTCGTTGCTGTCGGCGCCCATCGTCATCAACGCGCCGGACGCGCGCGGATCGATGATCTGCTCCAGCATCACGCGGAAGCGATCGTTGTTGAGCGCGGAAAGCGCCGTGTTGCGGGCCGCGTCGACATCACTTTTGATGCGCGTGGAGTCGGCGGATGGCGCGGATGCTGCTCGCGCCGGGAGGTTGCCCGCCGTCGGTGTCGCGTTCCCAGTGATATGCAATTCCAGCCCCTCAAAGTCCTCTATCGGTTTTGACTAACAGGAGGGCATTGCGATGAGGTTCCGGAAAAGCCGTGCAATTTAACGATTGGCAAAAGGCCAGCGGATTTCTCGCCGGCCCTTTGTTCAATAGGCGGGGCTACTTGTTAGGTCCCAGCGACGACGCCAGGCGCACCAGCGACAGGAATTCGGCTCTGTAGCCGAACGGATCGGCGCCGCGGGCGGCGTTGGCGATCTCCAGGATCCGGTCGTAGCCGAAATTCGCCGTCTGATCCTCGTCGCGCAGCTTCTGCCCGAAGGCGGCGACCGCAACCGAGAAGCGCTGGTCGCTTCCTGCCTCGTCGAAGGACGACACCTCGTTGGCCGCGGTCACCGGCGTGGTGATCAGCTTCGAAATAGTCTCGTTCGGCAGCTTGTAGCGGATCTTGACGAAGGCATATTCGTCCGCGTTGGCAACGCCTCCATTGTCGACCTTCGCCTGGCCGTAGCGCAGCGGATCGACTTGTTCGGCGCCGCTGCCCTTCGGCGTGATCTCATAGACCGCCGTCACCGAATGGCCGGAGCCGATATCGCCGGCATCGACGCGGTCGTTGTTGAAATCCTCGCGCTTTAAAGCACGGGTCTCATAGCCGACAAGTCGGTACTCCGAGACCGTGGCCGGGTTGAATTCGACCTGGATCTTGACGTCCTTGGCGATGGTGAACAGCGTCGAGGACGCATCCTCGACCAGCACCTTCTCGGCCTCGGCCAGCGTATCGATATAGGCCGCCGTCCCGTTGCCGTTTTGCGCGATGGTCTGCATCATCTGGTCGTTCAGATTGCCGCGGCCGAAGCCGAACACCGAGAGAAACACGCCTGTCTTGCGCTCCCTCTCGATCAGTTGCTTGAGATCGTCGTCATCGGTCTGACCGACATTGAAATCGCCGTCGGTGGCAAGCATCACCCGGTTGATGCCGTCCTTGATGAAGGACTGCTGGGCAAGCTTGTAGGCTTCCTTGATGCCGGCCTCGCCGGCCGTCGATCCGCCGGGCGCCAGATTGTCGATGGCCGAAAGGATTTTTTCCCTCTCGGCCGCCTTGGTCGGCATCAGCACCGTGCCGGCATTGCCGGCATAGGTGACGATGGAGACGGTGTCGTCCGCTTTGAGCTTGCTGACCAACAGCCGGAAGGCGGACTTCAAGAGCGGCAGCTTGTCCGGCTCGTCCATCGAGCCCGACACGTCGATCAGGAACACCAGGTTGGCCTTGGGCTGCTCGGCCGGCTTCACGTCAAAGCCCTTGATGGCGACATGCATCAGCTTGGTACGCTCGTTCCACGGCGTCGGCATGACGGTGACGGTCGAATTGAACGGGGTTGCGGCCGAGTCCGGACCCTTCCAGTCGTAAGGGAAGTAGTTGATCATCTCCTCGACCCGAACCGTATCGGGGTCAGGCAGAGTGCCCTCTTTCAGCGAACGCCGCACGAAGGAATAGGAGGCGGTATCGACATCGATCGAGAAGGTCGAGACCGGATCCTGGGTGGTCTCGTGCACCGGATTGGTCTTGAAGGTCTCGATACGGTCGCGGTTTTCCTCCTGCGGCTGCAACTGTTCGGCCGGCATCGGCGCGGGCTGCGCCATCAGCCTGGAATCGGCGACGGCGCCGGCTGGCGCCTGGGCAGACTGCATCGCCGCTAAGGGCGCTTGAGTATTCGCGCGTCCGCCGGACGCGAGTTGACCGCTCTCCGCCGGCGCAGCCGGTGGCGCCGGCATCGCCTCGGGCGCCATCTCCTGCTTGGCCAGGCTATCGACCTCGGTCGCCGGCTTCGGCGGCGATGCGGGCGCAACCTGCGCCTCGTCTTCGACGCGCCTTTCGCTGTCGGCGTCGGTCTTCTTCTCCTTGGCGGGCGCCGCGGCCAGCGGCTCGTTGATCGCCGGCTGCTCGACCGCTGGCTTCTGCGCCACCGGCTTGTCGGCCACCGTTTCGGTGATCTTCCCGTTGCCGCCGATGACGGGCGGCTGTTCCTTCAACATCTCAAAAGCGGCATATCCGGCAATAGGCAGCGCGACCAGCGCGGTGATGGCCGGCGTGGCAATGAGTTTCCGTTGCATGATCTCTCTCCAGAGCTTTTGTGCTCGCTCCGTGAGACGAAGACCTGCTGCCGTTCCTTGGGTGGCAGTCGAATTATTTTCGTCCATGTCGAAGGCACGCATCGCGGCGGCGAAAGCGCGGGCTTTCGCCTCGCCGTCGGGCGCCGGCACCGCGAGATCGCGCAGCCTTTCGAGTTCGTTGTCGTCGACCATGGTCACACTTCCCCGGCTGAACGCATGAGCACCTTCAGCCGTTTCTTCGCTTCATGGATGTGCCAGGAAACCGTCGTTTCCGAGATCGCCATCACCTCGGCGGCCGCGGCGTGGCCGAGGCCCTCGCCATAGACGAGCAGCACCGCGTCGCGCTGCTTGTCCGGCAGCATGCGCACCGCCGCCCACAGCGCCTCGGTCGGGTCCTGGCTTTCCGCCGAACCCTCTCCCGCAATCAGCGCATAGGTGCCAAAGGCTTCGGTCTTGGCGGTATCGCGTGCGCGCTTGCGCATCATGTCGCGCGCCGCGTTCAGCGTCATGGCGTAGAGCCAGGTCGTGAAGGCGCCGTTGCCCTGATAGTCGCGGATCGCCCGGCCGAGCCGCACGCAGACATCCTGGGCGATGTCCTCGGCGTCCGCTTTCCTGCCGCACCAGCGATAGGCGGCGCGATAGACGAAGCCATAGTGCCTTTCGAGCAGTTTGCCGAAAGCCCTCCTGTCTCCGCCCCTCGCCCGCCCGATCAATTCGGCATCGGAGGCTTCGCTGTCGTCCAGCATCATCGCCGTCATTTGTCCGTTGGACGAAGGCTAATGGCGATTCCTTGGGGCTATGGAAGGATTTTTTGTGGAGACTTATCGGAGAGTTTCGCTGAAGAACGTCGTCAGCCGCTTCCAGTGACGCTCGGCGGCGGCTTCGTTGTAGACGCTATGGTCCTTGACGCACCAGCCATGGCCGACGCCGACATAATTCTCGATCGTGTGGTCGACCTCGGCGACCCTGAGCGCTTCGGCCAGCCGCGCCGATTGCTCCGGCGGAAAGCTGCGATCGACACCCGCGGTGCCGATATAGACGCGCGCCTTGATCGACGCCGCCTTGCGGTGCGGGCTGTCGGGCGCATCGCTCGCCAGATTGCCGCCGTGGAAGCTCGCCGCCGCCACGATGCGGTCGGGATGGGTTGCTGCTGCGTTGAGCGCCCGCGCGCCGCCCATGCAGTAGCCGACGACGCCGATTGGCCCGCTGATGTCCGCGGCAGTGAGCGCGTTGAGGAAGGCTCCGCTATCGCGGATGGTCATCTCCTGCGTCGTGCCGGTGACCAGCGCCATCAACTTGGTCTTGGTTTCCTCCACCGTGAAGGCGGTCTTGGCATCGAACGGACCATAGGGCGCGTTGCGATAAAAGAGATCGGGAACCAGGACGGCATAGCCGTTGCCGGCCAGCCTCTCCGCCATCTCATCGAGCACCGGGCGCGGTCCGAAAGCATCCATATAGAGGATGACACCTGCCTTGGCCGGGGAAGCCTTGGCCGAGCGGAACAAGCCCGCCTTCGCCACACCGTCATTGGTCTTGATCTCGATACTGCGTTTCGCCATGGCGGCTCCCCACTGATCGTGGCACATACATATCGGTGCCTGCAGGAAGGGCAAGGCGACGCTATCGGGCACGCCGTTCACAAAAGCGTATCGACCGACAGGACGATGCCGCAGTCAAACCCGTCCAACGGAGGTCACATGTGGCAAGCGGTTCTCTTCGCATTTTTGGCCGGCATCTTTGCCACCAATGGCATTCCGCACTTCGTCAAAGGGATAACGAAGGACTCCTATCCTTGCCTTTTCGGCAATTCCTCCGTTCCCAACTTGGTAGCCGGATGGCTGAGCTTCGCGGTGGCAATCCTGTTCGCTTATGGGACCAACATCGAGCAGTATCCCCTGGCATCCCTGGTTTCGGGTGCCGTCGGGGTGTTGCTGATGGGTCTCTTTCACGCGGCGGGACTGGCCTTCGGCCAGAAATCCTAAGCGTCGCCGGCATAGAAAAACGGCTAGCGCATGAAGCTTGCCATGTGAAAGGCCTGCACCTCCGGCGCATAGCGATAGTCCGTGCCATACGGACATGCATTGCGGTCGAGGCATCCGCCGGTCCGGCAAGGCTCACCGCGAGGTCCGCGCACATGGCCGAGGCAGGCTTGATGGCCAAAACCCTGCTCGGAATAGGCATCGACCGGACAGGATTTTAGGCAGGGTTTGTCGGCGCATGTGTCGCAAAGATGAATCGTTTGGTGAGGTTCGGGGAGGAAGATCTCCTCCTCGAACAGCAGCGCACCGCGATAGGCGTGCCAGAGCCCATACTGCGGATGCATGAGGATTCCGAGCGGCGACGGCTTCAGCCCCTCCGCCCGCATCGCCCATTGCTGGAACGGCAGATAGGGCCTGTCGGAAGGCGACACCATGCGGGCGCCGAATTCTTGCGCGACCGCGCCGATCACTGCGCGCGACCAAGTGTCGAGCGGGTTGGCAATGCCCCTCGACTGCCGCTCTAGCCAGCGCCGGAAATGCGACCAGGGCACCGCGCCCGCCTGCCCAACCAGCAGAACGGACTTCGCCGGCGCACCTGAAAGACTGGCAGGCGCGGCTTCATCGCTGGCAAAACTGAAGCCGCCGCGCAAAATCAGACCGTGCGTTGCCAGCGCGGCCGCGATTCCATCAAACGTGCCGCGCAGAAAAATCATCCCTTCCGGTCCGGGTCGGAGAACGCGCTCCGCCAGACTTCCTTATGGATGATGTTGGCGACTTTAGCCCGGCCTGACTCGGGCTCCTTTCACGTGAAAGCGTCGGGCATCGAGGCTTTCTTGTTGGCGATGAAGTCCTTCAGCGCCTCGTCGATCGCCGGATCGAGATGCGGCGCCTCGTAGCTTTCCAGCCAGCGGCGGGCGAGCTCATTGGCACGCTGCGGCGCCGTCTTCTCGCCTTCAGCCAGCCACTGCTCGTAGGAATTGTTGTCGGCGATGTTGGAGCGGTAGAAGGCGGTCTGGAAATTCGCCTGCGTGTGGTCGCAGCCGAGATAATGGCTGCCCGGCCCGACCTGGCGGATGGCATCCATCGCCTGCCCGTTTTCCGACAGATCGACGCCCTCGGAAAACTTCTGCGTCATGCCGAGCTGGTCGATATCCATCATGAATTTTTCGTAGCAGGACGCGAGGCCGCCCTCGAGCCAGCCGGCCGAATGCAGCACGAAGTTGGTGCCGGCAAGGATCGTCGAGTTCAGCGTGTTGGCGCTTTCATAGGCGGCCTGCGCATCCGGTATCTTCGACGCGCAGAGCGAGCCGCCGGTGCGGAACGGCAGGCCGAGCCGGCGCGCGAGCTGTGCGGCGCCATAAGACACCAGCGACGGCTCCGGCGTGCCGAAGGTCGGCGCGCCGGACTGCATCGAAATCGACGAGGCGAAGGTGCCGAACAGCACCGGCGCGCCCGGCCGGATCAGCTGGGTGAACGAGGCGCCGGCGAGCACTTCGGCCAAGACCTGCGTCAGCGTGCCGGCGACGGTTACCGGGCTCATCGCGCCGGCCAGGATGAAGGGGGTGACGATGCAGGCCTGGTTGTGGCGCGAATAGACCTTCAGCGCACCGAGCATGGTCTCGTCGAACACCATCGGCGAGTTGGCGTTGATCAGGCTGGTCAGCACCGTGTTGTTCTCGACGAAGTCGTCGCCGAACACGATCTTGGCCATAGCTATCGTGTCCTCGGCGCGTTCCGGCGCCGTCACCGAGCCCATGAACGGCTTATCCGAATAGCGGATGTGGCTGTAGATCATATCGAGGTGCCGCTTGTTGACCGGCACGTCGACAGGCTCGCACACCGTGCCGCCCGAGTGATGAATCGACGGGGCCATATAGGCGAGCTTCACGAAGTTCTGGAAATCCTCGATCGTCGCATAGCGGCGGTTGCCGTCGAGGTCGCGCACGAAGGGCGGGCCGTAGACCGGCGCGAACACCGTCGCGTTGCCGCCGATCTGCACCGAGCGCTCGGGGTTGCGCGCATGCTGGGTATAGATCGAGGGCGCGGTCTTGAGCAGCGAGCGGCAGAGCCCTTTCGGGAAATGCACGCGCTCGCCTTTGACATCGGCGCCGGCCTCCTTCCACAGCGCGAGCGCCTCGGCATCGTCGCGGAAGATGATGCCGATCTCTTCCAGCACCGTATCGGTGTTCTTCTCGATCAGCGCCAGACCTTCCTCATTGAGGACCTCATAGACGTTGATCTTGCGCTTGATATAGGTGAGCTGGGTGCCCGGACCGCCGCCTGAACGGGCCGCGCGTCTGGCCGCCGCGCCGCCGCTGGCGCCGCGTCCGCGTCGTCCGCCCGACGCTTCCTGCTCGACTGCCGCGTTATCGCTCATGATCGTTCTTCCTATAGATTGGCCTGAATCGGCTCGCGGCCGCTTTGGCGCCGCTTCTTGCCGGATCGTAGCCATGCACCCTATTGGAAACGGCCCGCCAGCGCCAACGCCTGTCGCAAAATCGACAAGAAAAGCGCCAACTTTTCAGTCGCTTTCCTTTTGTGGGAAGTCGCAAATCAGCTATGGCTACCTTGCCCTCGCGGGTTAGGTATTGGCGCATCGATTTTTAAGCTGCCGCAAGCATTCCGAGCAGCAAGGAGCCCGAGAAAAAATGTCCGACGACGAGATCATCCTTTCCGAGCTTTCCGACGAGGAACTCGTGCAGCAGATGCACGACGACCTTTATGACGGACTGAAGGAAGAGATCGAGGAAGGCACTCATATCCTGCTCGAGCGCAACTGGGCGCCGTACAAGGTGCTGACCGAGGCGCTGGTCGAAGGAATGCGCATCGTCGGCGAGGATTTTCGCGACGGCATCCTGTTCGTGCCGGAAGTGCTGCTCTCGGCCAACGCCATGAAGGCCGGCATGGCGATCCTGCGTCCGCTGCTCGCCGCCACCGGCGCGCCCAAGCAGGGCAAGATGGTGATCGGCACGGTCAAGGGCGACATCCACGACATCGGCAAGAACCTCGTCGGCATGATGATGGAAGGCGCCGGCTTCGACGTCATCGACCTCGGCATCAACAATGCGGTCGAGAAGTATCTGGATGCGATCGAGCAGCATCAGCCCGACATCATCGGCATGTCGGCCCTGCTCACCACTACCATGCCCTACATGAAGGTCGTCATCGACACGATGAAGGAAAAGGGCATCCGCGACGACTATGTCGTGCTGGTCGGCGGCGCGCCGCTCAACGAGGAATTCGGCAAGGCCGTCGGCGCCGACGCCTATTGCCGCGACGCGGCGGTGGCGGTCGAGACCGCCAAGGACTACATGAAGCGCAAGCACAACGTTCGCGCTTCCGCCTGACCCAGGGCATCAGGATGGACCAACAAGAAAAGCCGCGCCTTGCAGCGCGGCTTTTTTGTTCCCAGATGATGGACGAGGCTGCCGATCAGTTGACAGTGTCTTTGACCGCCCTTGCCGTCGATTTGACGTCCTTGCCGACGCCCCGGATTGTGTTGGCGCAGGCGGTGAGTGCAAGCGCGCAGGCCAGGATCGCCATCGGCGCGATGCGTAGCAGTTTCATAGACGGTGTCTCCCTCGACAGATATTAAGCCCCGCAGCGAAAGCCGGCCCGACTTGGTCAAAACGCAAAAAAAGAAACCGAATCAAATAGACAGGCTGCTCGTCATCGCCTGCGGGATGATTGCGCGCGAAGTTTTGGCCGTCAAGCAACAGCTAAAGCTCGACCATCTCGAGCTGACCTGCCTGCCGGCCGAGTTCCATTTCTATCCGGACCGAATCGCGCCGGCGATGGACAAGGCGATCGAAAAGGCCAAGGCGGAAGGCTACAAGCACATTTTCGTCGGCTATGCCGATTGCGGCACCGGCGGCTTGCTCGACCGCGTCATCGAGAAGCACGGCGTCGAGCGCATGGCCGGCCCGCACTGCTTTGCCTTCTACCAGGGCATGGACGCCTATGCGAAGGTCGCCGACGACGACATGATGTCGTTCTACATGACCGACTTCCTCTGCCGCCAGTTCGAGGCCTTCTTCATCAAGCCGCTCGGCCTCGACCGGCACCCCGAACTGATCAAGGACTATTTCGGCAATTACGAGAAGCTGATCTACCTGGCGCAAACTGACGATCCCGAGCTCGACAAGGTTGCCGAGAAAGCCGCCGCCCTGCTCGGCCTCGCCTATGAGCGCCGCTCGACTGGCTATGGCGATCTGACCGGCGAACTGGCGCACGCGGCAGCCGGCGCTTGACGGTTCTCAGGCCTCTGCCGCAAGCGCCGCAAGCACATCGGCAAAACTCGTCTTGCAGACGAACCCGAGCTTTTCCCTCGCCCGCGACGGATCGTAGACGCGGTCGATCGAGGAGAACATCGTCCAGCCCTTCCTCGCATAAAGCCTGGGATAGTCCGGGAAATAGCGCGCGACGGCGACCGGCGCATCGGCGATCAGCTCGGCGCAGTCTTCGGGTCGGAACGGCGTCGGCGCGGAGACGATGAAGATGTCGAAGCCGAGGCTCGGCGCCTTCTCCAGCGCCGCGACATGGGCTTCTGCCGCGTCCTCCACCGTCAGCCGCCGGAACAGCAATTCGTTCGCCTTCGTATAGGCGTCCGACTGCTCGATCGCATGCGCCATGTCGTCGGACTCGGGAAAGAAGCGGGCCGTGCGCAACACGACTACCGGCGCCCGTGCTCGATATGATAGAGGCGGCAGAGATGCTCGGCGGAAAGTTTCGTCACGCCGTAGATGTTGCGCGGCTCCGGCGACATCTCTTCCGTCAGCCAGGCCGCCTTGCGCGCGCCGCCCTGAAAGCCGGCGCGGATCGCTTGTGAGATCATCAGCGACGTCGTCGAGGTGAAGACGAAGCGCTGTACGCCCGTCGCCAACGCCGCGTCGAGCAGGTTGAGCGTCCCTTGCACGTTCGTCGCGACGAAGTCAGCATTCTCATAGCACTCGATATTCGGCTTGTGCAGCGCGCCGCTGTGGACGATGGCCTCGATGCCGTTTTCGCTGACCGTCCGCAGGACAAGCTCGCGATCGGCAACCGAACCGACCACCTCAGTCTGCGTCGACGGAACCGGGTCGAGGCCGGTCACTTCATGGCCGAGTGACTTCAGCCTCGGCGCCAGTGCGCTTCCCAACCAACCGGACGATCCCGTGAGCAAGATACGCATCGATCATACCGCCATTTCCGCTCTCACGCTGTTAAGCACGGATGACAGTGGCCCGCGAACGGGTAAGTTGTGCGCCAGAAGACAAAACAACTGTTCCAGCCACCAATCCGGGAATACATCATGACCCGTCGCCTGCTGCTTGCCCTTTGCCTCATCGGCTTCGCCCCGCCGGCCCATGCCGACGGCGAGGTGCAGAAGCTGATCACCGCCGCCGACAAGGCGCGGCTCGACAAATATGGCGAGACGCGCAAGGCCGCGCTCGAGGAAGCGAAGGCCGGCGATCCGGCCGAGGTCAGAGAGCTCGATGCGCTGCTTGCCAAGCCATTGGTCGCCTTCTCCGACAAGGATCTGACCGGCAACTGGAAATGCCGCACCATCAAGGCCGGTGGGATCAGCCCGCTCGTCATCTATGGCTGGTTCAAATGCAAGGTGAGCGACGATGGTTCCGGCTGGCGGCTGCAAAAGATCAGCGGCTCGCAACGCACCACGGGCCGCTTCTTCGACGACGGCGAGAAGCGCGCCATCTATCTCGGTTCGTTCTCGGTCAACGACGACAAGGCCAAGCCCTATGGCAGCGGCCCCGAAAGCGACCAGGTCGGCTACACCTTCCGCAACAGCGCCACCGAGTGGCGCATCGAATTCCCCGCGCCCTATTACGAATCGAAGCTCGACATCATGGAATTCAAGCGCTGAACACAGCCTGCATACCTGGCTAAGGTCGCGGCACACCAAGGATTAACTCACCCCGCATAGCATTCGCCCTGGTTTTGTGAGCGGGTGCTTGCCATGGCAGCGTCGGAATCCAGTCCGCGACAGATTGTGGTCGTCACCGAGGGCGGCCCGCATATCTGGGCCATCGTCAACGCGCTTGCCGATCGCGTCGGCCCCGTCAGCGTTATCCTCGAAACCCCTGAATCCAAGAAGCGTTTGCTGCTCGGCCGGGCGCGGCGCCAGGGCTGGATCTCGGCCACCGGCCAACTCGGCACCATGGTGCTGACCAGGCTCGGCAAGCGCTTCCTTGCAGCCCATGCCGCGCGTCTGATTGCCGAGGAGAAACTAGAGACGGAGCCTCGCCCAGGCCAGGCGATCGTCCATGTGCCTTCCGCCAACGGGCTGGAATGCCTCAAGGAAATTACAAACATCAAGCCGGGCGTTGTCCTGCTCGCCGGCTGCCGGCTGCTGTCGAAAGACACACTCGCGAAGATGCCCTGCCCGGTGCTCAATTATCATGCCGGCATCGCACCGAAATATCGCGGCATGAATGGCGGCTACTGGGCGCTGGCTTCCGGCGACGCGCAGAATTTCGGCACCACCGTGCACCTGGTCGATACCGGCGTCGATACGGGCGGCGTGCTGAAGCAGGCGCGTGGCAAGCCGAAACCTGGCGACACCATCGCCAGCTACGCGCTGCGGCAAGCGGCGTTCTCGCGCGACATCTGCGTCGAAGCAGTGAAGGATACTTTGGCCGGAAAGCTCACGGCGATCGATCCCCGCCTGGCGTCGAAGCAATGGTATCACCCGACGATCTGGTTCTACCTTTGGACCGGGCTGACGAGGCGCGTCTGGTAGTCAGCCGGCGACGGATTTTCAGCATTCGCTTTGCGGCCTCCGACAGCGTCGCTTTTGAAGGCGCGCGCGTCGTCCCATAACAAGCGGGCCAATGGCGCATGCGGCAATGCTCGCAGCATCAAGGAGCAAGAGTTTCATGGCCGATCTGATCGTCGTCTACTGGCGCGACATCCCCGCACAGGTCATCGTCAAGAAGGGCCGGCAGAACGCCAAGCGCGAGCTGCCGTTGCGCTTCACCGAGGCGATCGACATGTGCGCCATGCGCACCGGCGCCGGCGGCACCGACGACTACCTGGCCGAATGGCGCAAGGCCGATCCGGTTCCAGTTGGCGACGACATCGAGGCCGAGGTCGAGAAAGCCTACCAGGAACTCGACGCGAAATATGACCGCGAGCGCCTGGTCGCTCTGGTCAAGGCTGGCGGGAAAGAAAATGTCTGAGACAACTCCTGTCAAAGAAGGGGCTGCTGTTACCCAGGCCACTTTGGTCAAGAAGGCAGCGCCGAAATCCGACTACAAGCCTGCCGACGTATCGCCGCAGCGGCGCGTCCAGCGCACCTTTGCGGTGCGTCTGTGGTCGATCCGCCATTCGCGATTGCTCGAATGGTTCTACAGCAGGTTCGCCGACGTCTTCCTGCTCTTGCATCCGCTGTGGAAAGGTGTCGGCTATGGCCGCGTCGAGGCGCCGGTGAAATTCGTCGAGAAGCGCGTCAAGGGCTTCATGTTCGACTGTCGCATGTGCGGCCAATGCATCCTGTCGTCGACCGGCATGTCCTGCCCGATGAACTGCCCGAAGCAACTGCGCAACGGCCCTTGCGGCGGCGTGCGCGCCAATGGCAATTGCGAGGTCGAGCCGGACATGCCCTGCGTCTGGGTCAAGGCCTGGGAAGGCTCGCGCAACATGAAGCATGGCGACAAGATCCTCACCGTGCAGAAGCCGGTCGACCAGTCGCTGCGCGAAACCTCGGCCTGGCTGCGGGTGACCGCGCAGGCCGCCGCCGCGCGGGAAACGACCCAGAAGCCCGGAGCTTCGGCATGAACGCCCGCCAGCGCGACGAGAACCCGGCCGGCATCCACCTGCCGCTCGATCCTCTGCCCGGCCACACGTCGCGCGGCCGGCTGGAGCGCGTGCTGCGGCGCGGCGAGTTCGCGGTGACGACCGAGCTCAATCCGCCAGACAGCGCCGATCCCGAAGACGTCTACAACCGCGCCAAGATCTTCGACGGCTGGGTCGACGCGATCAACGCGGTCGATGCATCGGGCGCTAATTGCCACATGTCGTCGGTGGGTATCTGCGCGCTGCTCACCCGCATGGGGTATGCCCCGATCATGCAGATCGCCTGCCGCGACAAGAACCGCATTGCCATCCAGGGCGACGTGCTGGGCGGCGCGGCAATGGGCGTGGCCAACATGCTCTGCCTCACCGGCGACGGTGTGCAGGCCGGCGACCAGCCGGGCGCCAAGCCGGTGTTCGACCTCGATTCCATGTCGCTGCTCGAAACCATCCGCATCATGCGCGACAACGGCAAGTTCCTGTCCGGCCGCAAGCTGACCACGCCGCCGCAGGTCTTCCTGGGTGCAGCCGTCAACCCCTTCGCGCCCCCTTACGATTTCCGGCCGATCCATCTCGGCAAGAAGATAGCCGCCGGCGCGCAGTTCGTGCAGACGCAATACTGCTTCGACGTGCCGATGTTCAGAACCTTCATGCAGAGCGCGCGGAACTTGGGGCATACGGAAAAAGTCTTCGTCCTGTGCGGCGTCGGGCCGCTGGCCTCCGCAAAGACCGCGAAATGGATCCGCTCCAACGTGCCGGGCATCCACATTCCCGAAGCGGTCATCAAGCGGCTTGAAGGCGCGCAGGACCAGAAGAAGGAAGGCAAGCAGCTCTGCATCGACATCATCAACGAGGTGAAGGAAATTCCAGGCGTCGCCGGCGTCCATGTGATGGCCTACCGCCAGGAAGAGTATGTCGCTGAGATCGTCGATGAATCGGGCGTGCTGAAAGGCCGCCAGCCCTGGAAGCGGGAGATCCGCCGCGACGACCAGTTGGTCGCCGAGCGGCTCGACCACATACTGCATGACGAAATTACCGAAACCCAGGTGGACATGGTGAAGACCGCGCATTAACGGCGCGGCCGACACGCATTCGCTTGAACGAAATCAGATAACGATATAAAGAACTCTTTATATCCCGACGGAGAGATCGCATGACCCGCACCATCGTCGCCTCGGCGACCCGAGAAATCGTCATCGGCTTCGACCAGCCCTTCTGCGTGATCGGCGAGCGCATCAACCCGACCGGCCGCAAGAAGCTGGCCGCTGAGATGGTGGCCGGCAATTTCGAGACCGTCATCAAGGACGCGCTGGAACAGGCCGCCTGCGGCGCCACCATGCTCGACGTCAATGCCGGCGTCACCGCCGTCGATCCCAATGCGACCGAGCCGGCGCTTTTGGTGCAGACGCTGGAGATCGTTCAGAACCTGGTCGACCTGCCGCTGTCGATCGACTCCTCGGTTTCCGCCGCGATAGAGGCGGCGCTGAAGGTCGCAAAGGGCCGCCCGCTGGTCAACTCCGTCACCGGCGAGGAAGAGAAGCTCGAAGCCATCCTGCCGCTGGTCAAGAAATACAACGTTCCTGTCGTCGCCATCTCCAACGACGAGACCGGCATTTCGATGGATCCGGATGTCCGCTTCGCCGTCGCCAAGAAGATTGTCGAGCGCTGCGCCGACCACGGTATTCCCGCGCATGACGTCGTCGTCGACCCGCTCGTCATGCCGATCGGCGCGCTGGGCGATGCCGGCCGCCAGGTGTTCGCGCTGCTGCGCCGCCTTCGCGAAGAGCTCAAGGTCAATACCACCTGCGGCCTCTCCAACATCTCCTTCGGCCTGCCGCACCGCCACGGCATCAACGCCGCCTTCATCCCGATGGTGATCGGCGCCGGCATGACGAGCGCCATCATGAATCCGGTCCGCCCGCAGGAAATGGAAGCCGTGCGCGGCGCCAACGTTCTCAACGGCACCGACGAGAATTGCACCACCTGGATCCGCACCTACAAGGACTACAAGCCGGCCGAAGGCGGCCACGCGGTTGCCGCACCCGTGGCGGTCAACGCGCCTGGCGAAGGCGGCGGCAATGGCGGCCGCCGCCGCGGCGGACGTGAGGCCCGCATGGCGAGGGCATAAGGTAGAGATTGTGACTTTTTCGACAGAGGGAGGCATTTGCATATGAACCCTCCCCCGAACATAACCGATCCGCTCGTGCTGTTCATGCCGTCCGGCAAGCGCGGGCGGTTCCCTGTCGGCACGCCGGTGCTCGACGCCGCGCGCCAGCTCGGCGTCTATGTCGAGAGCGTGTGCGGCGGCCGCGCCACCTGCGGGCGCTGCCAGATCGAGGTGCAGGAAGGCAATTTCGCCAAGCACAAGATCGTCTCGTCCAACGACCACATCTCGCCCAAGGGCGCCAAGGAAGAGCGCTACGAGCGTGTGCGCGGCCTGCCGGAACGGCGGCGTCTCTCCTGCTCGACGCAGATCCTCGGCGATCTCGTCATCGATGTGCCGCAGGACACGGTCATCAATGCCCAGACCATCCGCAAGGATGCCGACACAAGGGTCATCGCCCGCGATACCGCGATCCGCATGTGCTATGTCGAGATCGAAGAGCCCGACATGCACAAGCCGCTCGGCGACCTCGATCGGCTCAAGATCGCCTTGATGAAGGACTGGGGCTTCAAAAACCTCGAATTCGACTTTTATCTGCTCCCGCAGGTGCAGGGCATCCTGCGCAAGGGCAACTGGACCGCCACCGCCGCCATCCACAAGGATGCCGACGCCGACATCGCGCGCGTCATCGCGCTGTGGCCCGGGCTGAAGAACGAGGCCTACGGGCTCGCTTGCGACATCGGCTCGACGACGATTGCCATGCATCTGGTGTCGCTGCTCTCGGGCCGTGTCGCTGCTTCCTCCGGCACCTCCAATCCGCAGATCCGCTTCGGCGAGGATCTGATGAGCCGTGTCTCCTACGTGATGATGAATCCGGACGGCCGCGAGGGTATGACGGTCGCCGTGCGCGAGGCCGTTTCCGGCCTCGTCGACAAGGTCTGCGCGGAAGGCAACGTCCAGCGCAATGACATCCTCGACGCGGTGTTCGTCGGCAATCCGATCATGCACCATCTCTTCCTCGGCATCGATCCGACCGAGCTCGGCGGCGCGCCGTTTGCGCTGGCGGTCTCCGGTGCTGTGCGCATCAAGGCTTCGGACCTCGGCTTGAAGCTGAACCAGGGCGCGCGCCTCTATATGCTGCCTTGCATTGCCGGCCATGTCGGCGCCGACGCCGCTGCGGTCACGCTGTCGGAAGGCCCGCACCGCCAGGACGAGATGATGCTGATCGTCGACGTCGGCACCAATGCCGAGATCGTGCTCGGCAACAGCACGCGCGTCGTGGCGGCCTCCTCCCCAACCGGCCCGGCGTTCGAAGGCGCGGAGATTTCCGGCGGCCAGCGCGCCGCACCCGGCGCCATCGAGCGCGTTCGCATCGACCCGGAAACACTTGAGCCGCGCTACCGCGTCATCGGCTCGGAGCTCTGGTCCGATCAGCCGGGCTTCGCTGAAAGCGTGCAGGCGACGGGCGTCACCGGCATTTGCGGCTCCGGCATCATCGAAGTGATCGCCGAGATGTATCTGTCGGGCATCATCTCCGAGGACGGCGTCGTCGATGGATCGCTCAGCGTGCGCTCGCCGCGCATCGTCCCCAACGGCCGCACCTTCTCCTACGTGCTGAAAGAGGGCGAGCCAAAGATCACCATCACCCAGAACGACGTGCGCGCCATCCAGCTCGCCAAGGCAGCACTCTATGCCGGCACCAAGCTATTGATGGAAAAGCAGCATACCGACCATGTCGACAGCATCCATTTCGCCGGCGCCTTCGGCTCTTTCATCGATCCGAAATACGCCATGGTGCTGGGCCTGATCCCGGACTGCGACCTCGACAAGGTCTCGGCCGTCGGCAATGCCGCAGGCGCCGGCGCGCGCATGGCGCTCTTGAACCGCGGCTATCGTCGCGAGATCGAGGAGACGGTGAGCAGGATCGAAAAGATCGAGACGGCGCTTGAGCCGAAGTTCCAGGAGCATTTCGTCTACGCCATGGCGCTGCCGAACAAGGTCGACCCGTTCCCGAAGCTGGCGGCCGCGGTGAAGCTGCCGCCGCGCAAGGCGACGAGCGAGGATGGGGTCGCCGGCGATGCCACCCCGCGCCGGCGCTCGCGTGAGGAACGCGCGGCACGGCGCGGGCGCGAATAGGCCTGCTTCTCGCCGACACGCTTTCGATTTCATTTGCATGCAAATGTTTCCGGATCGGCCCGATCCGGAAACCGAAACGCTGTTTTCGTGAAATCCGCTGGAAACATGTCGGGCGCATTTAGCCCGCCATCGAAGGGCTGGCATGGAATGTCTTCAGGCCGGCGCGACCTTCCGGAGGAACCACAATGTCGATGTTCGATAATCTCGGCCGCTTTGGCGTCACCATCAGGCAGGCCCACGCCCGCAACAAGGCGATCCGCGCGCTCAACGACCTGCCGGCGCATGTCCAGAAAGATATTGGCTGGCCGGCCTCGCCGCCGAGCGACCCGCAGGCAGCCCTTCATGCGCTGCTTCTGGGCACGCCGCGCTGATGACCTTCACCGACAAATGCAAGCTGCTCGGCAGGCGCCGGGGCCGACAGGCGGCCTCGGCGACCGACGACAACAAGCTGCGCGCCGCGCTGCTGCCGGGTCGACAGCGAGGCGGCCCCCCGTTGCATCACGTTGATGTGCCCGCGACGAACCTTGACATTTTTAACTGAGGTACAATCTTCGATTAGTCGGGGAACTCTCTTAGTCGGCTCTGCCGAAGTCCGTGTATCCGCATGCCCAGTTTGAAAAGCCACGTCGTCTCGTTCATTCTCAGGCACAGCCGCAAGAAAGCCTTTTCCAGTCCCGAAAATCTGCAGCGCTGGATCGCCTACGCGCGCAAGACCGAGGACTTTCATCCGCCCGCCCTGCTGAAGGCTCGGCTGGGCATCGCCGAGACCAGCATCGATGGCTTTCCCGTCTATGAGATCGCGCCGAAGGCTGGCGAGCGCCGGCGCATCCTCTATATGCATGGCGGCGCCTTCGTCTTTCAGATCACGTCCTATCACTGGGTGCTGATCGCCGAGATGGCGGAGCGGCTGGGCTTCGGCATAACCGTGCCGATCTATCCGATCGCGCCGGAGCACAATTTCCATGACATGTTCGGAATGGTCGGCGACGTCTATCGGCGCATGCTCGAAGAGACCGATGCCGAGGACATCGTCTTCATGGGCGATTCCGCCGGCGGCAACATGGCCGTCGTGCTCACCATGATGGCTGCCGAGAAAGGCCTGCCTTCACCGTCGCGCCATGTGCTGATCTCGCCCGGCCTCGACATGTCGCTTTCCAACCCGGAGGTATTCGAGGCGGAGCGCAACGATCCCTGGCTCGGCATTGCCGGCGGGCTCGAGGCGATCCGGCTCTACAGCGCCGGCATCGATCGCTCCGACTGGCGTATCAGCCCGCTCTATGGGGATCTCGCCGTGCTGCCGAAGACGCTGCTGCTCACCGGCTCGCATGACATGCTGAGCCCCGACAATCTGATCTTCGCCAAAAGGGCGCGCGCCGCCGGCGTCGAGGTCGATGTCGTCTATGAGGAAGGCATGTTCCACGTCTGGCCGCTGATCGACATGCCGGAAGCACGCCGCGCGCGCGACAGCATCGTCGACTTCCTCACACGCGAACCGGCACCAGCGCGCGTCCGCGCGCCGCGCCGGACCGATGCTGCCTACGCCACACGGCCTGCATCGGCGGCCGAATAGATCAGAACTTGCCGGTTTCCCGGAACAGTTCGAAGGTCGCGCGGATGTGGTCGGCGACGGCCTTCACCGGCGCGCTGGCATCGGGCGCCACCACCATGGCGAGGTTGTAGGTGCCGATATCCGGCATGCCGTCTCTCGCACCAAGCGAGACCATCTCGTCGCCGAGGAAGGATTTTGGCAGCGGCGCGACAGCGAGATCGGCCATGATCGCGGCGCGCTGGCCGGCCGTATGCGCGCTCATATAGGCGATGCGATAGTTGCGGCCTTCCCGGCCGAGCGCCTCCAGGGCCCCTGCCCGCCAGGCACAGCCTTCTTCCCATAGCGACACCGGCAGCGGCTCGCGCAGATGCGCGCAGCCGCCCTTGGCGCCGGCCCAGACGATCGGCTCGGTGAGCAGCACCTCGGCGCCGACCGCGCTGGTCTTGTAGGAATTGGTGAGCAGCGTGATGTCGAGCGCGCGGTCGTCCATCCGGCGGCGCAGATTGACGCTCTGGTCGATGGTGACGTCCACGGCGATCGACGGATGCGATTGCGCGAAGCGCTTCAACACGTGAGGCAGCACGCGCTCGCCATAATCGTCCGGGGAACCTAGACGCACCACGCCGACAATGTCGGGAATGATGAACTTCGACACCACCTCGCGGTTGATCGACAAAAGCCGCCGCGCATAGCCGAGCAGCATCTCGCCATCGGTGGTCAGCGTCACCGAGCGCGCGTCGCGCGCGAAAACGGAGCGGCCGAGAATGTCTTCCAGCTTCTTGATCTGCATGGAGACGGCCGACGGCGTGCGGAATACCGCATTGGCGGCGGTGGTGAAGCTGCCGGTCTCGGCAATCGCCACGAAGGTGCGCAGCACATCGAGATCGAGCAGCGGCAGTGGATGGTTGAGTGGGGCGTTCATCGGGGTTTGCCTTCAATTTTTCTGATGCAAACGATCATTCCATTTCGTTTGATTGAACACCACTTCAGGCGCATAGTCAACTCCATCGATGCAGGATGCTGCCAAAACCAGCCATGAAACGACCCGACACAGATCTGCAATCGACATGAAATGTAGCTGAAACAGACCTGACGTAACCCATTGCCGGGCGCCTCCCTGCCCGAATCGAGGAGAAAGAAAATGTTTATCCTGTCGTCTATCGGTCGGCTCGCGACCGAATTCAGTGCGGCTCGCGCCCGCTACCAGACCGAACGCGCAATCCATTCGCTGCCCATCGAACTGCAGAAGGATATCGGCTGGCCGGAAGCCGCCGATGCCAAGGCTGGTTTGCACTACGGCGTAGGAACCTGGGCCGGAGCAAAGTAGATAAAGTGTGTATCAAGTACTAAAGGCCTGCCGAGGTGTCAGACCGGCAGGCCTTTTTGTTTGTATTCAAACAACTTTCCAGCCATGCTGGTAGCGCATGACGCATATGAACCACTCGCATAGCGTAGCGATCTTCCACTTAACGCCTTGTAAAAAATGATAAATTTCGGGCACGCCGCCCAAAAATGCCGCAAAAAATGTCGCTTTTCATAACAAGGGCTTCGTTTTTGCGATTTAGTTTTGGCTGAAGCAAGCCTATATCACTGCCAGCCAAAACGAGCTGCCCCACTCCATTAAGCGAAGGCGACCCGTCTGAGCAACCAAATGGAGATGATGATGAAGCTCTTTGCCCGCCTGTTCACCCGCCGCGAAATGAACCTGACGACCGCTCTCGAGCGTCAGCGTCTTGCCAAGACCATGCCCGGCCAGACCGGCGCCATGGCCGCCGCTCGCCTCGGCTTCGTTGCCTGAGACAGCCGCTTTCTGGCGGTATTTGCTGCCGTCGCGCTGAAGGAATTCAACGCCGCCCGGCCTTGCCGAGGCGGCGTTTTCATTTTCATCGGGCTTTCGTTGCATTGATTGACGCGCCGGCCTCGGACCAATTGCCCATTTGCGACCCGTGTCGCAAATTTAATCTTCACTTAGCCGCCTACCCGATTGACAGGAATGGTTTTTCCTGATGACGCTATGCTGTTCGCGACATTCTGTTCGCGTCATGGCTGCGTGAGGTTTCCCGTGAATGCCGTAAAGCATCCGATCAAGAGATCGTTTGTGTTCTTCCTCGTCCCCGATTTCACCATGATCGCCTTTGCGACGGCGCTCGATCCGCTGCGTTCCGCAAACCGGATGCTCGGCTACGAGGCCTATTGCTGGCGCCTGGCCAGCATCGACGGCAAGCCGGTGCGCGCCTCGAATGGCGTCGAATGCGCTGTCAACACCTCGCTGGAGGAAGAGCGCAGGAAGATGGCCGGGCCGGACAGGCCGAACATGGCGATCGTCTGCAGCGGCATCAATGTCGAGCGCTACCACAACAAGTCGGCCTTCGCCTGGCTGCGTGAGGAGTACAACCGCGGCGTCGCCGTGGGCGGCTTGTGCACCGGCGCCCATATCCTGGCCGCCGCGGGCCTCCTTTCCAACAAGCGCTGCGCCATCCATTGGGAGAACCTGCCGGGCTTTTCGGAGGCCTTCCCGAAGGCCAATGTCTTTGCCGACCTCTTCGAGGTCGACCAGAACGTCTACACCTGCGCCGGCGGCACAGCCGCCCTTGACATGATGCTGAAGCTGATCGGCGACGACTTCGACGAAAGCCTCGTCAACCGCGTCTGCGAGCAGGTGCTGACCGACCGCGTGCGCAGTCCGACCGATCGCCAGCGCCTGCCGTTGCGGGCGCGCCTGGGTGTGCAGAATTCCAAAGTGCTGACCATCATCGAACTGATGGAGGCGAACCTTTCCGAGCCGCTGTCGCTGATCGAGATCGCCGATCATGTCGATCTGTCGCGCCGGCAGATCGAGCGCCTGTTCCGCACCGAAATGGGCCGCTCCCCTGCCCGCTACTATCTCGAGATCCGACTCGACCGCGCCAGACATCTGCTCATCCAGTCGTCGATGCCCGTGGTGGAAGTGGCGGTGGCCTGCGGTTTCGTTTCGGCCTCGCACTTCTCCAAATGCTACCGCGAGCTCTATGCCCGCTCGCCGCAGCAGGAACGCTTCGACCGCAAGCAATTGCTGGCCGCGTAAGCGCGCAGACCCAGCCCTCTAAGCCGATTGCGTTTGCGCCGTCCGCATCGCCTCGATGCGGATATCTTCAGTGAGTTGCGCCTTGAGCGCCGAGAATTCGGGGCTGGTCTTCAGTGTGTAGTGGCGCGGATGCGGCAGGTCGACCGGCACGTCGGATTTGATGCGGCCGGGCCGTGCCGTCATCACGATCGCGCGCGAGGCCATGAAGATCGCCTCTTCGATGTCGTGGGTGACGAACAGCACCGTCTTCTTGCGCCGCTCCCAGATGCCGAGCAGCAATTCCTGCATCAGCCCGCGGGTCTGGTTGTCCAGCGCGCCGAACGGTTCGTCGAGCAAAAGGATCGCTGGGTCGTTGGCTAAAGCGCGCGCAATCGCCGTACGCTGCTGCATGCCGCCCGAAAGCTGTTTCGGCCAATGGTTCTCGAAGCCTTTCAGCCCGACGAGGTCGATATAGGAAGCAACGATCTCGTTGCGCTCACGCTCGGGCATGCCCCGCTCGCGCAAGCCGAAGCCGATGTTTTCGGCGACCGTCAGCCAGGGGAACAGCGTGTAGGACTGGAAGACCATGCCGCGATCCGGCCCCGGCCGGGTGACGGCCTTGCCGTCGAGCAGCACGCGGCCGGTGCTCGGCGCCTCCAACCCGGCGACGATCCTGAGCAAGGTCGATTTTCCGCAGCCGGACGGGCCGAGGATGGTGATGAAATCATTGGCCGCGACCGCGAGGTCGACAGGCTGCAGCGCCTGCACCGGCTGGCCGCCCCCCCCGGCAAAGGTCCGGGAAACGCTCTCGATCAGAAGCCTGCTCACGCCAGGCTCCAAGGATAGAGCCGGCGGTTGAGCGCCTTGAAGGCGAAGTCGGACAAAAGCCCGATCAGGCCGATGACGATGATGCCGAAGATGATCTGCCCGGTCGCCAGCCGCGACTGGCTGTTGATGATCATATAGCCGATGCCGGATGACGAGCCGATCAGCTCGGCGACGATGACATAGGTCCATGCCCAACCCAGCACGAGCCGCAGCGTCTCGGCGATTTCGGGTGCATTGGCCGGCATGATTACGCGCTTGACGATGCCGTTGTCGGTCGCGCCCAGCGTATAGGCCGCCTCGACCAGGTCGCGACGAGTGCTGCCGACCTTGACCGCAATGATCAGGATGATCTGGAAGACCGAGCCGACGAAGATCACCAGGAGCTTTTCCAACTCGCCGATGCCGGCCCACAGGATAAGCAGCGGGATGAAGGCGGATGCCGGCAGGTAGCGTGCGAAGGACACGAACGGCTCCAGGAATGCCTCGATCGGCTTCCAGGCGCCCATGGCTATGCCGATCGGCACGGCGACGATCGAGGCCAGCACGAAGCCGCCGAAGACGCGCCAGATGGTGATCAGGATATCGAGCCAGAAACGGTCCTCGACCAGAAGCCGCCAGCCATCGCGGAGCATCGACAGCGGATCGGCAAGGAAGATTCGGTTCACATGGCCGCCAAGCGTGATCCAGGTCCAGAACGCGACGAAGAGCACGAAGAAGGCGATGCCGAGCACGGTCCGGGTGCCCGGCGGAACGGGATGCAAGGGACGCAGCATCAGGCACTGTCCTTGAGGGGGAAGAACGGCGGCGGCCTGTCGCCGCCGTCGATCGGGGAATGCGCGATCAGTTGGTCACCGCGCTGGTGTCGGCGAGCGTCGTCACGTCAGGCGCTTCCTTGATCAATCCCATCTGCAGCAACAGCTCCGCCGCGGTCTTGGAAAAGTCCTGGAAATCCTTGGTGAAGAACTGCTTGTTCTCCTCGCGGTCGGCCCATTTCAGGTATTTGGCCGAATCCTCGAACTCCTTGGCCGACTGCTTCACGTCGGCGCCCATGATCTCGTAGGATTTCTGCGGCTCCTTCTTGATCATGTCGAGCGCATCGAAATAGCTGTCGGCCAGCGCCTTGGCCGCATCGGGATTGGCCTTGAGGAAGTCCGGCGTGCAGCCGACCGTGTCCATCACCATCGGATAGTCGAGCGTGGTCGCCAGGATATGACCCTGGTCAGACTTGTCGCGCACCGCCGAGATGAAGGGCTCGTAGGTGACGGCGGCATCGTTCTGGCCGGCAAGGAAGGCCTGCGCCGCCGCATCCGGCTCCAGATTGACGACCGTCACGTCCTTGGTCGACATGCCGTTCTTGTTGAGCACCCAAGCTAGCAGGAAATAGGGCGAGGTGCCCGGAGCGGACGACGCCACGTTCTTGCCCTTGAGGTCGGCGACCGCCTTGATGTCGTTGCGCACGACGATGCCGTCGGCGCCGTAGGATTTGTCGAGCTGGAAGATCTGCTTGGTGGTGACGCCGCTGGCGTTCCACACCATCCAGGTCTCGACCGTGGTCGCCGCGCATTGCAGGTCGCCGCTGGCAATCGCCAGCGGCCGGCTTGCCTGCGGAACCTTCTTCAGCGTGACGTTCAACCCATGTTTCTCGAAAATGCCGGCCTGCTTGGCTAAAGTCAGCGGCGCGAAGCCGGTCCAGCCGCTGATGCCGATGGTGAGCGACGTGACGGCCATGGCCGGCGCCGACAATCCGACAACAGCCGTCAGAGCCGCCGCGAAAATGGTGGTCCTGTTCATCATGGTTCCCCTTTTATGTAGCGAGAGGAAATTGTCTCACAGAGCCCAAAAGGCTTGTCAATGAAGCAGGACCGGTCATCGACCATGGTCTAACTGAGTGCGGGGAAGCGTCTTGCGCGCAGGACCGGTTGCTGCCGCGCGCTAGGAACGACGCCGGCTTCAATATCGGTCGCAATAGCACTCGGCCGACGAGATGCGGTCGTTCCAGCCGGAGTCTCCGAAACCGCGGACCCTGCGGTTGAGCTCGATCGAGCGGCCGCGCCTCCCTGCATTCTCATAGGCAACGAGTGTGCAGCCCCGGCGCACGAGCACCGAGGAGACGCGATCGTTCCAAAACCCGCCCCGGAAATTGACGGCGTCGTCGGGGCCCATTTCGAGCGAGCGTCCGCGGAAGTTTGCATTCTCGAACAGCACGCAGGCCGCTTCGCCGTAAAATTGGGCGCTGGCGCTGCCGGCAAATATTGTCGACGCAAGTGCCGTCAGGATGGCCAAACGTTTCATGTGATGTTTCCTCATTTGATCGCGTTGCGCGATGGCGCCGGCCCCTTCACATTTTGCCATTGTGCCGCGCGAGGAAGCAAGTCCACGCCGCCGCTCTGGTCGCCCCCCTCTGGTCGGCCATTGCCGGCGGTCAGCGGCTGTCCAGCATCCAGCCGCGATTGCGCCACATCTTTTCGCCGGCCAGGCAATCGGCGGCCGGCCTGTCGTCGGCGAGCACGACCGGCGGGTGAGCCGCCTCTTCCGCCGCCCATTGTGGCGAGGCCGGACCGGCGAGCTCGAGCACCAGCTTGCGGCGGATCGCTTCCGGGAATTGCGTCCAGTCATTGACCGGGATCATGAAGGCGCCGGGGCCGCCGATGACGCAGTCGCTGTAGTAGCGGTCGAGATTGTCGACGTCGAAGGCGCCGCTGAAACCGCCCCTTGTCATCAGCGGCAGTCCGTTGATGGTGATGCCCTGCTTCACGACCTCGTCGCGCGTAATATCGACCGGCGCGCCCTGGTTGTTGGGTCCGTCGCCCGAAACGTCGATGACGCGTTTGGTGCCCTGAAAGCCGCTTTCGGCAAAAAGGTCGCTGCCGAATGTCAGCGCGCCGGAGATTGAGGTACGTCGCGCGCTGTCCGGCGGACGCGCATTGAGCTGCGCGACGACCCGTTCGGCATCGGCGCGATTGGTGATCACCGTCCACGGCACGACGACCCGCTGCCATCTGGTGCCGGCCCACTCGACATAGGTGACCGCGATCTTGCCATAGACGCCGTCGGCGATGGCCTTGAGCACGTTGTCATGCGTCAGTGCCGCCGCATAGCCATGACGCTGGATCTCGAGTTCGGCCGGCGACATGGAGAGCGAGACATCGACCGCCAGCACCAGCTCGACGTCAACGGACTCCACGGCGGTCGATCGCGAGGTCAGGCCGAGGAGCAGCGCCAGCGCGGCGGCGCCGGAAAGCCAACGCCCTGTTCGGCGGGATGCGGACATGACGCAAGGGTAGGCGATAATCGTGCATGAACAAAGTAAAAAGGCCCGGCGTCGACCGGACCTTTTTGCGTATTCAGACGAGAACGCGCTCAGCTGCGCGGCTTGAGGTTCTCCGGGTCGTAGAGCGGCTTGTAGCCGACGCCGGCGACCTCGACCGGATAGGTCTCGCCGAAATATTCCACATTGAGTTTGCGACCCTCCCGGGCGTAGGCCCAGGGCAGATAGGCGAGCGCGATGTTCCTGCCGATCGTCGGACCATAGGCGACCGAGGTGGTGAAGGAGCGGCGGCCAAGCTCATCGACTAGCGTCTCGCCGGTTGCCGGATCGAGCACGGGCATGGTGCCGACCGGATAGCGGGCGACGCCCTTGGCATCGGTGTTCTCGGTCATCACCAGCGTGCAGAGCATCGCCGGCTGGCGCTCGCGGGCGCGGTATTCCAGATGCTTGGCCTTGCCGCAGAAGTCGTTTTCCTTAACCTTCGGACGGGCAAGATCGGCTTCGAGCAGATTGTATTCGGTCAGGAGATCGGCATTCTGCAGCCGCAGGCTCTTTTCCATCCGACGCGTGTTGGCATAGGTCTCTACACCGAAAGGCATGACGCCGGTGGAGCGCAGCGCGTCCCAGACGGCGAGCCCGTCCTCGTAACGCATGTGCAGTTCCCAACCCTGCTCGCCGACATAGGAGATGCGGAAGGCGGTGACGTCCTTGCCGGCGATGCGGATCGGCTTGATTGCGGCGAAGGGGAAATTCTCCGGCGTCAGCCCGTTCGGATCCTCGACCACCTTCTGCAGGGTCGTGCGCGCATTCGGGCCCCAGATGCCTATGGTGACATATTTCTCGGTCACATCGGTAACGGTGACGTCAAAACCTTTGTCCTGCGCGGTGCGCTGCATGTAGCGGAAGTCGCGCGGGCCGGCATCGGCGCCGTCGATCACCCGACACCGGTCGGCCATGCGGATCACCGTGAAATCGGCGCGCACCATGCCTTCCTCGTCGAGGAAGTGGGTGTAGATGCCTTTGCCGATATTGTTGTCGCCGCCGATCTTGGCCGCACACAGCCATTCCAGCAGCGCGACATGGTCGGGCCCTTCGACGTCGTACATGGAGAAATGCGACAGGTTGACGATGCCGCAATCCTCGCTCATCGCCAGGTGCTCGGCATTGGAGACGCGCCAGAAATGGCGGTTGTCCCACTCGTTCTCGCGCACTGGCACGCGGTTGCCGTATTTTTCAAGCAGATGCTCGTTGGCGGCATAGCCGTGGGCGCGCTCCCAGCCGCCCAACTCCATGAAATAGCCGCCGAGCTCCTTTTCCCGCTCCCAGAAAGGCGAGCGGCGGATGTTGCGGCCCTTGGAGAAGGGCTCGCGCGGATGGACCGCCGGATTGTAGACCTTCATCGCCGTCTCGGTGCAGCGATCCCAGATAAACTCTTCCTTCGTCTGGTGCGGGTAGAAGCGCGAATAGTCGATCGCGTGATGGTCGATCGAGGTGCGGCCGTCGGTAATCCAGTCGGCAATGAGCTTGCCCATGCCCGGGCCGTCCTTGACCCAGATGGCCACGGCATACCACAGCCCCCTCACCTTCTGGCTCTCGCCCATCGACGGGCCGCCGTCGGTGGTCACCTGCAGCAAACCGTTGAAGGAATGGCCTTCGTTGTAGCCGAGTTCGCCGAGAATCGGCGTCAGCTCCATGGCGCGCTCGAGCGGCGCCATGATCTGCTCCATGTCGAGATCGCGCTGTGACGGCGACAGCCGCGCCTGGTCCTTCTCGAGCAGGTCGCGCGGGTGGCAGAGACGCGGATTGGTCTCCTCGTAATAGCCCCACTCGATCTGCCCGCCCTCGGCGGTCTTGGGATCGCCGGTGTCGCGCATATAGGCCGAATTGCCCTGATCGCGCAGCAGCGGCCAGCCGATCTCCTTGCCGGTGCCGGCGAACTCGTTGTAGGGGCCGAAGAAGGTCAACGGATGGTCGATCGGCATGACCGGCAGGTCCTCGCCGACCAGTGCTGCAGTCAAGCGGCCCCATATGCCGGTACAGACGACCACATAGTCTGCCTCGATCGTGCCGCGCTCGGTCACCACGCCCTTGATGCGGCCATCCTCGACGATCAGCGACTTGGCCGAGGTATTGGCGAAGGCATTGAGCTTGCCGGAGGCGACACCCTGGTCGACAAGCTTGCCGGCCACCGTCTGCGAGCGCGGGATGACGAGGCCGGCATCCGGGTCCCACAGGCCGCCCTGCACCAGATGCTCCTCGATCAGCGGGAACTTCTTCTTGATCTCGGCCGGCTCGATCAGGCGCGCGCGGGTTCCGAAGGCCTTGGCCGAAGCGATCTTGCGCTTGATCTCGTCCATGCGGCCATCGTCGCCGACGCGCGCGACTTCGAGGCCGCCGATACGCGCGTAGTGGCCCATCTTCTCGTAGAAATCGATGGAGTAGAGCGTCGTCCAGCAGGATAGAAAATCGTGGCTGGTCGTGTAGCAGAAGTCCGAAGCGTGCGCGGTCGAGCCGATATCGGTCGGGATGCCCGACTTGTCGATGCCGACGATATCGTTCCAGCCGCGCTCGATCAGGTGATGGGCGACCGACGCGCCGACAATACCGCCCAGCCCGACGATGACGACCTTCGCCTTTTTCGGAAACTCTGCCATGGCCCGCGACTCCAAAGTGAAAAAGCGGGCGGACTATAGGGCCGAGCGGTGGGGGGATTGAAGCCTGTTTGCGACATTGCGAAAGAGCCGAGCGACCCTGACGAACGAACGCGCTTCCCCAGGTGCCACCAATTGGAAGTTTCTTTGCGCCGGAACTAAAGCGCGTCGCGCAGAAACGAATTCAGGCGACGCGCTTTTAAGTCTTTGTTGTGATGCATGTCGTTCTCCCAAAACTGCTGCGCTCTTTTGGGCGACATGCATTAGGCGGAAGCCTCCATGAGCTTCTCGAAGACACGCTGCTTGGCTCCGCGCACGCTGTCCTCAAGCAACTTCGCCTTAGCCAGATGCGCGGCGATCGCGCTGGCCAGCATGCAGCCGGTTCCGCGCATCGATCCGGCAAGCCGGGGCATTTCGAAGCGGACAGGTTCCCGGTCGGGGCTCAACAGAATATCCGTTGATATAGGCCCTCCCGCGTGACCGCCCTTGATGAGCAGCGCCCGCGGCCCGGCCGCAAGCAATCGCCTTCCCTGCCGCAGCACGTCTTCGTCGCTCACGGCCAATTCCGAACCTGTCAGCACCGCCAGTTCCACAAGATTCGGCGTAACCAGACGGCAAAGCGGCATGAGGTCACGCTTCATGACGTCGATGGCATTCGGTTCCACCAGCGGCCTGCCTGACGAGGAGGCCAGTACTGGATCCAGCACTGCCGGTATCCGCGCATTTTCGCTCAGCACCGCAGCAACGGCCAGGATGACCCGCCCGGCTGGCATCATACCGATTTTGATGGCCGAGACCTCGTTGGTCCGCAACGCTGCGCGCATCTGGTCGGCGACCAGGCCGGGCTGCAGATGATGAATTGCCGTCACAGCTTGGTGCGTCTGCACCGTCACCGCGGTAACGGCGAGACAGGTCCGCAGGCCGATCGAGGAGATCGTCTCGATATCGCGTGCAATCCCGGCGCCCCCGCTGGAATCCGATCCGCCGACGACAAGCACATGCGGGTCCCGGTTCAGCGCCATTGATACGTCTTTTCGATCCATTCTCGGGTGCGCGCCTCAGGATCGGAATTCAACGTTATGTCGGTGACCACCGCTGCGCTGTCGGCGCCGGCTGCGAAAACGCCGTCGAGCCGCTCGGGATTGAGACCGCCGATGGCGACCAGTGGGAGAGGCGCGACCCGTTCCTTCCACGCACGGATCCGTTCCAGCCCCTGCGGCGGCCATTTCATCTTCTTCAGGATAGTGGGATAGACAGGGCCGAGCGCGACGTAGTGAGGCTCCGCCGCAACGGCCGTTTCCAGCTCGGCATCATCATGCGTGCTCAGTCCGAGCCTGACGCCGGCTGCCCGTATCTCCGGGAGGCTGGCGGTTTTCAGATCCTCCTGGCCGAGGTGGATGAAGTCGCAGCCCTCCTCGATCGCCAGACGCCAATGATCATTGATGATGAGCTGGCAATGGTGTCGGGCGCACAAGGCTTTCGCCTTGCGGATTTCCACGCGCAGGCCGTCCTCGTTCATGTCTTTGACGCGGAGCTGCACCAGCCTCACGCCAAGCGGCACCAGCCGCTCGATCCAGGCGGCGCTGTCGACGATCAGATAGAACGGATCGATCTTCATGAAAAAACCGCCCTGCCGAATGTCGGCGTCGACGGCACGGCGACATCGCGCGGCTCGAGCAATCCCGAACCGAACGCCTCGCGGCCGGCATCGACCGCCTTGCTGAACGCGCGCGCCATGCCGACCGGATCGGCCGCCTTGGCGATCGCGGTGTTCAGGAGCACAGCGTCAAAGCCGAGTTCCATGACGGTTGCCGCGTGCGACGGCCGTCCGAGCCCCGCATCCACAATCAGCGGAACGTCGGGGAAATGTCCGCGCATCGAGCGCAGCGCCATGATGTTGATGGGCCCGAGCGCCGAGCCGATCGGCGCGCACCACGGCATCAGAACCTTGCAGCCCGCGCCGAGCAGACGCTCGGCGACGACGAGATCGTCGGTCGTATACGGGAACACCGTAAAACCGTCTTCGCACAGGATGCGAGCGGCTTCGACCAGGCCGAACACGTCCGGCTGGAGCGTGTCATGGTTGCCGATCACTTCGAGCTTGATCCAGGACGTGCCAAAAACCTCGCGCGCCATCTTCGCGGTCGTCACGGCTTCCTTCACGGAATGACAGCCGGCGGTGTTGGGCAGGATTCTCACGCCGAGCGAGTTGACCAGCGACCAGAATTTCTCGCCGCCCCTGCCGCCAGCCATTTCACGGCGCAGCGAGACGGTCACCACCGAGGCGCGCGACGCCTTGACCGCTTCGGCCAGGATGGCCGGCGAAGGATACTGGGCAGTGCCGAGAAGCAGGCGCGAAGGCAGCGCAGTTCCGAAAAGGTCGAACATGGCTAGCCTCCCTGCATTGGCGAAAGGATTTCGATCCGGTCGCCGTCGTTCAATCGGAATTCCGCCCGGTTGGCTTTGTGCACGAGGTCGCTGTTGACGGCCGTCGCCAGCCAATCGCCTTCATAGTCAAGCTCGGCAAGCAGCGCCGCCAGCGTTGCCGCGGCACTGTCCAGCGCTTCTCCGTTGACGATCAGTTTCATGCGCAAGCTCCCACGCGCTTGTCGGGATTGAAGAGGATGTCGGCCGCCTGCCGCGCCATAGCGGGGGCAAGCAGGAAGCCATGGCGATAGAAGCCGTTGATCGCGACGCCGTTTGCGAGCGATTCGATGCGTGGCAAATTGTCGGCAAAGGCTGGACGGACCCCGGCGTTCGCTTCGACGATCGTCGCCTCGCCGAAGGCCGGATGGAGCGCGCAAGCCGCGCCGACCAGTTCCATCATGGAGCGGACGGTGACCGGGCCGGCCTCGTCGCTCTCGATCATCGTCGCGCCGGCCATGAAATGGTGATCGGCGCGCGGCACGATGTAGAGCGGAAAGCGCGGATGCAGCAGCCGGACGGGGCGAGACAGCGAGATATCCGGCGTACGCAATATCAGCATTTCGCCGCGAACGCCGCGCAGCGCCGCGTCGTCCGCCGCGATCCCCCGGCAGTCGACCTCGCATTCGAAGCCTGGAAGACCTTGCCCGTCTGTTGCGAAGCGGAAGTCGACGCCCATGGCGACGAGCTTGTCATGAAGAGCCGCCATCGCCTGGCGCGGGTCGAGATGGGCTTCGCCGGGGAAGAACAGCGCGCGCTTGAAACGGCCGGCAAGGTCCGGCTCCAGTTCGGCGATGTCCTCCTCGCCGAGCCAGCGATGGCCCGAGGTGCGGCCTGCGAAGCGGTCGAGCTCACCCGCATCGCGCGGCGCAGCCACGACGAGCGTTCCCGCCCGCGTCGCCTGGCCGGGCAAAACAGCGTCCCACCAGTCTGCGGCGCCGCGTCCGAGATCCAGCACCGGCTGCTCCGCGCTCTCGCGCTCGCACCATGGCGCCAGCATGCCGCCTGCGGCCCATGACGCATTGCCGCCCAGCTGAGGCCGGAGTTCGGCGACAGTGACCGACGCGCCGCGGTCGGCAAGCTCGAACGCCGCGGTGAGGCCGGCTACGCCGGCCCCTTTGACCAGCACTCTCATCACGACTCGGCCGTGCTGGACGCGGCTTCGCCAACAGGCATGTAGAGGTCGCCGCCCGAACGATATTTCTCCGCCATCGCCGCCATGCCTTCCTTCTGCGCCTCGGCCCGGATGTCATGGGAGATGCGCATGGAGCAGAATTTCGGTCCGCACATGGAGCAGAAATGCGCCACCTTGTGCGCTTCCTTGGGCAAGGTCTCGTCGTGGAACTCGCGCGCCGTTTCGGGATCGAGCGACAGGTTGAACTGATCTTCCCAGCGGAACTCGAACCGCGCCCGCGACAGCGCGTCGTCGCGGATCTTCGCCGCCGGATGCCCCTTGGCGAGATCGGCTGCATGCGCGGCGATCTTGTAGGTGATCACCCCGGTCTTGACGTCATTGCGATCCGGCAGGCCGAGATGTTCCTTCGGCGTCACATAGCAAAGCATGGCCGTGCCGAACCAGCCGATCATGGCGGCACCGATGCCGGAGGTGATGTGGTCGTAGCCCGGTGCGATGTCCGTGGTCAGCGGCCCGAGCGTGTAGAACGGCGCCTCGCCGCAGACGGCGAGTTGCTTGTCCATGTTCTGCTTGATCTTGTGCATGGGAACATGGCCGGGCCCTTCGATCATCACCTGGCAGTCTTTCGCCCAGGCGATCTTCGTCAGTTCGCCGAGCGTTTCCAGCTCGGCGAACTGCGCCGCGTCATTGGCATCGGCGATCGAGCCGGGACGAAGGCCGTCGCCGAGCGAGAAGGAGACGTCATAGGCTCTGGCGATGTCGCAGATTTCCTCGAAATGCTCGTAAAGGAAGCTCTCCCGGTGATGGTGCAGGCACCATTTGGCCATGATCGACCCGCCACGCGAGACGATGCCCGTGACCCGGTCAACGGTCAGCGGGATGTAGTGCAGGCGCACCCCGGCGTGGATGGTGAAATAGTCGACGCCCTGTTCGGCCTGCTCGATCAGCGTGTCGCGATAGACCTCCCAGGTCAGGTCCTCGGCAATGCCGCCAACCTTCTCGAGCGCCTGGTAGAGCGGCACGGTGCCGATCGGCACCGGCGCGTTGCGCACGATCCATTCGCGGATGTTGTGGATGTTGCGGCCGGTCGATAGGTCCATCACCGTGTCGGCGCCCCAGCGGATCGCCCAAACCATCTTTTCGACCTCTTCGGCCATCGAGGAGGTGACGGCGGAATTGCCGATATTGGCATTGATCTTCACCAGGAAATTGCGGCCGATGATCATCGGCTCGCTCTCCGGATGGTTGATGTTGGCGGGGATGATCGCGCGGCCGCGCGCCACCTCGTCGCGCACGAATTCGGGCGTGACGAAATCCGGGATCGACGCGCCGAACGCTTCCCCGTCCTGTTGCAGCTTGCCACGCAGCATCTCGCGGCCAAGGTTCTCGCGGATGGTCACGAATTCCATCTCGGGCGTGATGATCCCTGCGCGCGCATAGGCAAGCTGCGTCACCGCCTTGCCGGCTTTCGCCCGCAACGGGCGGTTGCGGATGGGGAATTCCGGCGTCAGCCGTTCGCCGGTCGCAAATCCGTTGTCCTCCGGCCTCACATGGCGGCCGTCATAGGCTTCGACATCGCCGCGCGCCGCGATCCAGTCCCGGCGAAGCCGGACAAGTCCCTTTTCAATGTTCGTTTCGATCGCCGGATCGGTATACGGGCCTGATGGATCGTAGACCGTCACTGGCGGCTCGCCGGCGGTCGGGTGAACGGCGATCTCGCGCATCGGCACCCTGATCTGCGGATGGATAATGCCTGTCTTGTGGATCTTGCGTGACGCCGGCAGCGGTCCGGTCGAAACGGTGGGGGTCAAGGCATTCATTTGAGGCTCCTTTGCTCAACTGCATTGGAGACCCAGTTCTGTGCCGGAAGGATGTAGGACGCTTTGGTCTGCCTGCTCGACACAGGTCTTCGGGCATGGAGTCCCGCAAAGCGCTTGCACCGTCCCTACGCCAGTATGAACTGGATCAGGTTCAACGGGTCACTGCGCCGCGAAAGCCAGCAGTATCTCAGCCCCTTGCCGGGACTCCCCTGGTGAATGCTTCAAGTTGAACGGGCCCGCGCCGTCTTGTCAAGCGCGTTCGGCCGGCAATTGCGGCTCAACACCGTCGTGGATGGAAGGTGGCGATCGAGCGGCCCCGCAAAGCCAGGCGAAAGAAACACGCGCTAGGCTGGAACCGGATTCATGACTCGTCTCCGGGAATGACTTGCAGCGCGCGGCGACCGCCCTTGGCTGCCGATGCCCAAAGCGCCATCAGCGGCGCGGCCAGCAGCAGGAAGGGCGGCAGAAGGTTGGGGAAATAGATGCGGGTATCGTGGATCGGAAAGACCGTGAATTTGGCCAGCACGCCGAGCACCAATGCCGCGAGCAGGATGCCGGCACGGCGGTCGAGCCGCAAGCCAGCGCGGTCGAGCCCATACCAGCCGGCTAAAGCCAGCACCGACACGCCGACCCACGTGTTGACGTTGACGGCGCGCACCACCGAGGCGGCAAAGGCCTTGAGATAGGCCGCCGCCGAGAACGGCGGCTTGAAGCCGTCCATGTTGTAGTGCTGCTCGATGCTGGAGAACCACAGGTGCGGCCACCAGCCGGGATGCTGCGCCCAGTGCGAAATGGCGAAATAGGCGATGAAAGAGGCGGCGAAACCGGCGAGCGCGCCCCATGCCTTCTGCCGGAAGGCGACCAAAAGCACGGCGAAGATGGCGAGGAAAACGATGTTGTCCGGACGCGCCATGAAGGCCAGGAAAAGCAGGATCGCCGTCGCCACCTCGCGTTTGCGCACAAAGGCAAACAGCCCGCCGAGGAACAGTGCCGAGCACAACAGGTCCGGCGTCGAGGCCCGCGCGGCGTCGCCGAGATCGGCCATGATCAGGACGGCGCCGGCGACCGGCGCCAGTGCCAGCGCGCCCTCCGCGCGCAGCCAGAGCAGCGTGATGATGCCGAACAACAGCACCGAAAACACCTGCACCAGCCGCATCGCCTCGACCGGCGATACGACATGGCTGAGGCTCGACAGGATTTCGGCATAGAGGAACTTAATCCGGTACATGCCGAGCAGCGAATGGAAGTCGGCGGCATTCTCCGTCATGTGGCTGCGGAAGCCGCCGCCATCATCGGTCAGCGTCTTGTAATCGCCCGCCGATACGCCTTCCTTGACCGTGCTGTAGGCATAATCATGTAGCGCCTGCGGGTCGGGATAGGTGCCTTCTTCGGCGATCGCCAGATAAGGCAGCATGTCCCAGTTGGCGTCCGGCATGAACCAGGCCGTCACAGCAGTGAGCAGGATGTAGAGCGAGAAAGCGGCCGCACCGATCGGCGCGGCCCATCTCGCGTAAACCCCCTCGCCCCAGGCAAGACCGGCTTCAGTCAGCCGGTCGAGCGGATTGGCGGGAGCGGCTGGCGGCCTGGTCAGCATCGTCTGTCTCAGCGGACCTGGCTTTTCACGAAATCCTTCACGATGGCCACGATGCCGCGCGAGAGCAGGCTGTCGAAGGCATCGACGAAGCGGTCGACATGCTCGCGCTGGCAGATCAGCGGCGGCTCGAGCCGGATGACGTTGCGGTTGTATTCGGTGAAAGCGACGAGCACGTCGTAGTCGCGCAACAAGAGCGCGCCGACGAAGCCCGACAGCGAGCCCTTCAGTTTGTCGTCGAGCACGCTGACCACTGGACGCAGCACCATCGGCAGGGTCTGCGAGAAATCGTGGAACTCGAGCCCGATCATAAAGCCCTTGCCCCGCACGTCCTTGATGATCTTCGGATGCTTTTCCTTCAGCATCCGCAGCCGCTGCAAAAGGTACTCGCCGGTCGAGGCGGCGTTGTCGATCAAGCCCTCATCATAGAGCGCGTTCAGCGCCTCGATCGCGGTGACACAGGCCTCGCCCATGCCGCCGAAGGTCGCCATGGCATGGATCATCGCCGTCTTCGGCGTGCCGTAGGCCTTCATATAGACCTCGCGCCTGGCGATCATGGCGCCGACCGCGGCCTTGCCGCCGCCGAGCGATTTGGCCAGCGCCGTCACGTCCGGCACGACGCCATAATGCTCGAAGGCGTAGAAACGACCGGAGCGGCCATAGCCACACTGAACCTCGTCTGCGACCCACAGCACGCCATACTGGTCGCAAAGCGCGCGCAGTTTCCGCCAATATTCGGCCGGCGCCTGGATGATACCGCCGCCGCCCTGGATGGTTTCGAGCACGATGACGCCGATAGCGGAATCGCTCTTGAACAGGCGTTCGACGGCGTCGATGTCGGCGAAGGGGATGCGCACGACATTGTCCGCCACCCTGAACTCGGCGCGATAGAGCTGGCCGTCGGTGATCGCCAGCACGCCCTTGGTCTTGCCGTGGAAGGAATTCTCGGCATAGACAACCTTGGGCCGCTTCGGGCCTGCGGCGCGCTCGGCGAGCTTCACCGCCGCTTCCATGGCTTCCGAGCCGGATGAGCCGAGGAACACCATGTCGAGGTCGCCGGGCGAACATTTGGCGATGTTGTGCGCCAGTGCCGCCGCATATTGCGACATGAAGGCGATGGCGATCTCCTGGCGCTTCTCCTCCTGGAATTTCTTGCGCGCCTCCAGGATGCGTGGGTGGTTGTGACCGAAGGCCAACGAGCCGAAGCCGCCGAAAAAGTCGAGGATCTCGCGGCCGTTCTGGTCGATGTAGAACATGCCCTCGGCACGCTCGATCTTGACCTTGTGGAAGCCGAGCAGCTTCATGAAATGTAGCTGGCCCGGGTTGAGGTGCGCCTTGAACAGGTCGGTGATGCGGGCGACATCCATCACCTTGGCCTGTTCGACGCTGATCAGGTCGGGCTTGGCGATGGTGGCGGGCAACAGCGCCGGCGCATCGACCAGCGCGCGCACGCCCGGTTCGGGTTTGGCAAGGACCGTCATCTCGAAAAATCTCCCCCTTCGTCGCCTTTATTCGGCAGGCACATGTTCGGTGGCGACGGCGTGGCCGTCCTTCTTGGCGCGGTATTCGCTGTAGGCGGCGATCAGCATGTCCTCGTCGCGGTATTGCGGCACCCAGCCGAGCTGACGCTCGGCCTTGGACACGTCGAGCACGCACTCTTCATCGGCGATCAGATACTGCTCCGGATCCATGATCGGCATGTTGAAGAGGTCGAGCAGGTCGAGCGTGCGCTTGACCGCCCAGCCCGGAGTCGGCAGCAGGATCGACTTAGAGCCGGCATGCTTGATCAGGTCCCCGAGCAGTTTTCTCACCGGCGGCGGATTGAGCGAACCGAGATTATAGGCTTCGTTCGGCACGCCGGCCTTCCAGGCCGCGCGGGCGGCTTCCGCACAGTCGAAGACCGAGATGAACTGGTATGGATTCCTGCCCGAGCCGATCATTGGCACCGGCAAATTCCAGTCGATCAGCTTGAAGAGCTTTTCCAGGATGCCGAGGCGGCCGGGGCCGATGATCAGGCGCGGCCGGAACAGCGAGATCGACATGCCGCGCCTGCGCCAATCGGCGGCGAGCTCCTCGGTCCTGAGCTTCGACAGACCGTATTCGCCGAGCGGCGCGACAGGATGATCCTCGGTCATCGGCAGCACCACCGTGTGGCCGTAGATCATGTCGGTCGTGTAGTGGACCAGCTTTGAGGCGCCGGCCTTGTCCATCGCCTGGATGATGTGCTCGGTGCCGTGGAAATTCACCGGGAAGAAGAAGTCGTGCCGCTTGGCGCGGACCTGGATCGGCGACAGCATCTTGGCCGACAAATTGTACACCATGTCGTCGGCCTTGAGCCCGACCGCCGCGACCGACGCCGGATTGGTGACGTCGCAAGTGATGAAGCGCACCGAACGATAGTGCGGCAGGTCGCTCTTGACGATGTCGGCGACGACGACGTTCTCGCCGTCGGCGGCGAGCTTGGGCGCAAGATGACGACCGACGAAACCGTCGCCGCCGAAAATCACATGTCTCATCGAAGGATCTCGCTTGTGCCGACCTTGTCGGAGGTGATGGAAGCGGTGTGGTCCTCATGCCCTCGCCCACTTTGCGCGATCAGAATTGTACCGACGCAGATGCAGGCGATGCCGGCGATGCGCCAGCCGTTGAGGTCCTCGCGGAAGACGAAATAGGCAAAGACGGCGACAGCGACATAGGCGAGGCTGAGGAACGGATAGGCGAAGCTGAGCTCGACCTTCGACAGCACGTAGAGATGCGAGGCCATCGAGATGACGAAGGTGCACAGCCCGAGGAAAACCCACGGGCTGAAGACGATCTGCAGCAGCTTGACGAGCGGATTGACGCCGTCGAACGAGATCGGTCCCAGCGACATCATGCCTTGCTTCAGCATGAGCTGCGCAGCGGCATTGGTCATGACCGTGAAGAGAATGAAGACGATGTATTTCATTGTTGCCACCCCGCCCCTGAGCGGTCCTACTACAAACCTGCAAATATTTCGTGAAATCACATGTCTATTTCCGATAAACCTCGATATTAACGCTTAATTTACCAAGATTTACTCGAATTTTATCTATTCCGCTGCCTCCGCGATATCGCGCCTCACACCCAGTTTTTTCGCTGTCCGCGCCCAGAAACTCGACATGAAGGCGGGATCGCGAAGCGCCTCCAGCCGCTGCCATTGCGGGAAGGATGCCGCGAAGGTTTCGGCACCCATGCGCGCGTCCTTGTAGGGGTTGACGGCCCCGCCGGCCTCGACCGTGATGTGGTCGAGTTCGGCGAGCAGCTTCAATGTCCTTTCCCCACTGTTGGGGAAATCGAGCGTCAGCGTGTAGCCCGGCCGCGGGAACGACAGCAGCGCCGGCGAACGGACGTCGCCAAATCGCTTCAGCACCGTGAGAAACGAGCCCTGCCCGGCCCGCCGCGCCACTTCGAGCAGTGCCGGAACGGTGCGGCGCGCGTCAGCCTCGGGAACCACGCTCTGGTGCTGGAAGAGCCCATGCGGGCCATAGAGCCGGTTCCAGTCGCGAACGCCGTCGAGCGGAAAGAAGAAGCCCTGGTAGCCCGCATGACGCGCATCGGACGAGCGGCCCTTCTTCCACCGATAGGCAGCGTTGAAGACGGTCAGGAACGGGCGGTTGAGCACGTTGAAGGGTGGCTGCACGGCCACCGAAAGCCGGCCGCCCGCCTGCAAGGCGGCATGCGAGCCGTGCTCGGCGTGGTTGCCGGTGAACAAAAGGCCCCGGCCTCGCGCGTGGCCGCCCGCAAGCTGATCGATCCAGGCAACGGCATATTCGTTAGCCTGGTCGGCTGCGCCGGCAAGATCGAAGAACTCGCCGAGATCGCGGAACCGCGTCACTTTTTCGACGATGTCGAGCGAGGGCACGCGCATCAGCCGGATCGATGCCGACAGGATCAGCCCGGTCAGCCCCATGCCGCCGATCGTCGCGTGGAACAGACGCACGTTCTCCGCATCGGAGCAGCGATAGGTGCGGCCGTCGGACCGCAGCAGCGTGAACGCCTCGACATGACAGCCGAATGTGCCGCGCCGATGATGGTTCTTGCCGTGGACATCGTTGGCGATGGCGCCGCCGAGCGTCACGAACTGCGTGCCTGGAACCACGGCCGGAAAGAAGCCGTAGGGAGCGGAGTGCGCAATGATGTCGCAAAGCAGCACCCCGGCATCGGCCTCGATCACGCCGGTCTCGGCGTTGAACGAACGGATACGGTTGAGCGGCCGCATGTCGACCACCGTGCCGGCGTCGTTCTGGCAGCTGTCGCCATAGGAGCGGCCATTGCCGTAGCCGATGAGCGAGTCCAGCTTGCACGCGCCGCTCTTCAGCAGCGCAATGGCCTCGTCGGCCGGGATCGCCCGGCGTGCCGGCGGCGTCGCCAGCCCGAAGCTGCCGAAGCGTTCGCTGCCCATCCTCACCAGCCCCAGCCCCCGGCAACGAGAAGCGCCGAGCCGATGGCAACGACGATCTGGCTTCGCCAGTCGCGGATGATGAAGACGACCGGATCGTCATGCATTTCGTCGCGGCGGGCGAGGATCCAGACGCGCATGGTCAGGTAAAGCACGATCGGCGCCAAAGGCCACATCACCCACGGATGCGGATAGAGCTCGCGCACCGCGACGCTGTCCATGTAAAGTGCCAGCACCAGGGCCGAGGAGAAGGCCGAGGCCATGCCCGCCTGGGCGACGATCTCCTGGTCTTCGGTGCGGTAACCGCGTCCGGCGATGCGCTCGCCGGCCGGGATGGTGGTCGTGCGCAATTCGACGAAGCGCTTCACCAGCGCCAGCGACAGGAAGAAGAAGATCGAGAAGGCGAGCAGCCAGAAGGAAACGTCGACGCCGGTGGCCGCCGCACCTGCCAGCACTCGGATCGTGTAGAGGCCGGCGAGCGTCAGCACGTCGATCAGCAACATGCGCTTGAAAGACAGCGAATAGGCCGTGGTGACGATCATGTAGCCGCAAAGCACGCCGAGGAACTCGATCGGCAGCAGGCAGCCGATGGCGATGCCGATCGCGAGCAGCACAAGGATGGCGCCGAGGCCGAACGGGATCGACAGCGCACCGCTGGCAAAGGGCCTGTCGCGCTTGGTCGGATGCTTGCGGTCGAGCGCAAGGTCGAAGAAGTCGTTGACGATGTAGATGGCGGAGGCCACGGCGCTGAAGGAAACGAACGCCAGAGCGCACTGCCAGATCATATTGACGTTGAAATACTCATGCGACAGCACCATCGGCACCGCGATCAGCGAATTCTTCAGCCACTGATGGACCCTCAGCATCTTGACGTAGGTCTTGAGCGTCGGCTTCGGCGCCGGCATGGTCTCGGCGCCGTGCGCCGCCTGCCAGCGTTGGGCGCTGCGGTCCGGCGCCACCACGATGGCGTTGCGCGCTGCGTCGAACACCTTGAGATCGTGGCGGCTGTTGCCCGCATAGTCGAAGCCGGCATCGCCATAAGCCGCGACCAGCGACGCCCGCTTTCTGCCCGAGGTCAGATTGTGCGGCCCGTCCGTTGCTAGCACGCGGTCGAAGATGCCGAGATAGACGGCGATCGTCTCGGCGAATTTGCGCGGCGTACCGGTCGCCAGCACGATCTTGCGGCCGTCCTCATGCTCGGCGCGAAGCCGCTCCAGCAATTCAATCCGGTAGGGCAGCGAGGCCGGATCGATGTCGATGCGCCGGGCGATTTCCTGCTTGAGCCGCGCCGGGCCGCCGGTCAGCCAGAGCGGAACCAAAAAAAGATAGAGCGGGTTCTTCTTGAGCAGAACGAACAGGCCTTCCCACAGAAGATCCGTTGCAATCAGCGTGCCATCGAGATCGACCGCAAGCGGAATTGCGTTCCTGTCCGACCGCGCGTCCATTGCCCTGCCCTGCTCACCCCACGCCGTATTTCGGCGTCTTCGCAATGGATATAACGGGGGATGACGGAGCGAACGTTAAAACGCCCGGTTGCAGCGCGCTGTGCTGGGGTATTTCCGGTGTTATCGTTAAGCAGCGGCTGTCGGAAACGATAAAAGGCCGGACATTCGCCCGGCCTTTGCCGATCATGTCTGAGGGTTTTTACTTGATCCGGGCAACGCCGCCCGAGATTTCGACCGTTTCGGAGCCGGTCAGCGCTTCGAGGTCACCATTGGGCAGGGTGACGAAGCAGCCATTCGGGCAGAACTCCACCGTCTCGCCGGCGGCCAGCGCCAGCTCGGTCTTGCCGCCGCCTTCGGTCACGATCAACGTCCGCGTCTGGGCGTCCTTGTTGACCGCGCTGGCGGCAAAAGCCGAACCGCCCAGGGCCAGAAAAGCGATGGCGGCAACGACAGACTTCCACATTGCAATATCCGGTGTTTCCACACCGCCTCTGTTCAATTTCGCAAGGCATTCTCGCCCTTTGCGTGAGAGCTTATATGAGATGCAAGCTGAACCGCAACTGAATGCCGCATTCATGCCACAATTGGTTTCGGCAGCCGTTCATTTGAGCGAGGTTCACCGTTCGTTTCCGTGAAATCGGCGCAAACGCCGGGGATTAGCAGAAACCTCCCAACCTCGTCATCCCAGGGCGAGGCAGGAGCGAAGCTCCGTCGCGGAGACCCTGGGATCCACGCCATGACCTCGATCGAAGGGTGCAGCGGAGCAGAATTCTGCACCGTTGTACCGCTCATATGTAACGGAATGGATCCTTGGGTCTGCGCGGTACGCTTCCCGCTCCGCCCGAGGATGACGATCGCGATGGGTGTTTCGGCCAATCTCCGACGCATGGGCGCCGCCAACCGAAACATTTCCGACCGGGCCAAAATTCCCGTGCTGGTGAGCCTAGCCTCAGCCCGGATCGGGCTTGCGGCCCCTCCGCTTCATCTTCGCGAGCCGTGCCTGCTCGGCTGCGGCCTCCGCCTCCAGCCGCTCGCGCTCGGCAAATTCCGCCTCGATCTTGTCGTCGTCGATCGGCCACGATACGTGCTTCTTCGTCTCGACAACGGCGCGTGGCGTCGACGGGATTTCGATGTGCTCGTCCTCGAAGATATCGAAGATCGCGAAGCGGACGTCGTTTTGGACTATGCTGCCGTTCATCACATCAGCCACGAATACCCGTATCTCGAATTCGAGCGCCGCTGGCCCGAAACTGGCGAAGAGCACGAAGGGCTCGGGGTTCTTGAGCACCATCGGATGGGCCCGGGCAATGTCGAGCAGAAGGGCATGAACGCGCTTGACGTCGCTGCCATAGGCGACGCCGACCTTGATGTCGACGCGGCCGAGCTTATTGCGATGCGTCCAGTTGCCGACCGCGTTGTTGATGAGGTTCGAGTTGGGCAGGATCACCGACTGCCGCTGGAACGTCTCGATCTCCGTCGCGCGCACGCTGATCTTTCTGACCGTGCCGCTGATGTCGCCGGCGACGATCCAGTCGCCGACCTTGAACGGGCGCTCGGCAAGCAGGATCAGGCCTGAGACGAAGTTCGAGACCACGTTCTGCAGGCCGAAGCCGATACCCAGCGAAAGCGCGCCGGCGACCAGCGCCAGATTGGAAAGATCGATGCCCGCCGCCGATATGCCGACCAGTGCCGCGAGCGCGACGCCGGCATAGCCCACCGCCAGCCGGATCGAGTTGCGCACGCCGGTGTCGACCTTGCCGCGCGCCATGACCGAGCCGTCGAGCCAGCCCTGGAACCAGCGCGTCAGGAAATAGCCGATGAAGAAGACGACGATGCCGGTGAGGATGCCGAGGAACGAGATCGTGACGGAGCCGATCGTGACGCCCGTCGCCAGCTTGTAGGCCCAGGCCTCGATGTCGCCGGGCTGGAAGCCCCACATCAAAAGGATCAGCGGCAGGAACACCAGCACGATCATCAGGTTGATGGCGATGCTGACTACCAGGCCGAGTTGGTCGAGCGCGGTGTCCTCATAGCTGGAATTGGCCGACAGCCAGCGCCCGACCGAAGTGTCGGCGAAGCCGCCCTCCTCGCCGATCGCCCGCGCCGACAGGAAGCCGATATAGGCGGTGACCAGGGTGGTGCCGGTGACCACGACCTGGATCGAGACAAAAAGCGCAAGACCGATATAGCCAAGCAGCGCCGCTGCGATGGTGAACAGGCCGAGCCCGATGGCAATCAGGCGAAGCCATGCCGGCCACGGTCGCCACGAGCCATCTTGCGCTTTGAAAGGCCTCAGCACTCCCATCAGGATCAGGATGACGCCGACGATGACGGTAGCGACGAAGCTTCGCGCGATCGTCAGCGACAGCGGCGAACCCATCTTCTCGTTGACGACCGACAGAAAGTAATTGAAGCCGAGAACCACGGCCATGGCCGTGGTCAGCCGCACCAGCCAGCGCGCCGGACCGGTCTCCACCGGAATAAGCCGCCAGTTCGGCAGCCGCGGCTCGAGTGCCGCATTGGTCAGCCGGTTGACGCAGAACACCACCGCGATGACTGCGAGCAGCGCGTTGAGGAATTCGCCGATGTCGCCGCGCAGCACGTTGTAATAGTTGAAGAAGAACACAGTCGAGGCGAGGAACGCGCCGAGCGCCACGGTCGGCAGCAACGTCGACCAGAACGCCACCGAAAGCCGGCTGAGGTAGGACGGCTCTTCGACCGAAGGATCGGCCTCGAAGATGCGGCCGAACAGGCGCCTGCCGCCGATCAGCAGCACCGCCGCGAGCGCCAGCGCCATCAGCGTCGCCGCAAGCATGGCTTGGAACTTGAACTTCAACGCGAAGCTGAGCCAGGACGCCACCGCTTTGTAGAGGCCGGTGAACTGCTCGTGCGCATCGGAAAAGGCCTGCGGGCTCAGCGCATCGGTCAATTCATAGCGTTTCGTCAGAACGCTGCGGAAAAGCTCGCTGCGCATGGTGGCGATCTTGTCGACCAGCCCGCTGATGCGGATCGACAGGTTCTGCGCGCTGGCCACCACCGCATTGATCTCGGCCTTCTCGGCCGAGAGCGCTGCGCGCTCGTTGGCGACGACCGCGGGCTCCGGCGGCTGGCCTTGCGCCGGCGGCGGCCCCAACACCTCGATGCGACTGTTGATGTCGTTGAGGCGCGAGCGGAACGCGAGCGCGCTGTTCAGCGCCGCCCGCGAAATATCCTCGAGCTGCAAGCGGATATCGACAAGGCCGGCATCGTCCTGGTCGGGGGCGCTTATTTTCGTCTCCAGGCCGTCGGTCTTCGCCGTCAGGTCCTGGATAGCCTTGGTCTGGTCGGCGATGAGCTGCGCGGAGCCCTGGCCGATCGCCTGCGCCATCGCGCCGGACGACGGCTGCGCCGCGGCGACGACAATGGCGACCAGGATCAGGCGTAGCAGTCGGAAAATCATGACGTGACGGGCGACTCGCGGCCGAAAAATCTTCGAAAATTCTGCCCTTGATAAAGACCGCCATACCGGGCGGCAAGCCGTCTCCGTCCGCGGACCGATGCCGAGGATCGGAGTCGGCCTGTCGAAAAGCGATGGCGTAATCTTGGCTTTGCGCTTCCCGCCTGCTCTATAGTCTGCCGCCTCGCACCAAAAGGACGACAGGAAGAATGGCGGAATATTCAGCCTTTTCGCTGCTCAAGAACGCTCTGACCGGCAACCAGGATTGGAAGCCGGCCTGGCGCAAGCCGGATCCCAAGGCGTCCTATGACGTGATCGTCATCGGCGGCGGTGGCCACGGGCTCTCGACCGCCTATTACCTCGCCAGGGAACACGGCATCACCAATGTCGCGGTGCTGGAAAAAGGCTGGCTGGGTTCAGGCAATGTCGGCCGCAACACCACGGCAGTGCGCTCCAACTATCTCCTGCCGCAGAACACCCGCTTCTACGAGCATTCGATGAAGCTGTGGGAGAACCTGTCGCACGACCTCAACTACAACGTCATGTTCTCGCAGCGCGGCTGCCTCAACCTCGCGCACACACCTGCCCAGCTCGACGATTACGCCCGGCGCGGCAACGCCATGCGCCATCTCGGCGTCGATGCGGAACTGATGAGTGTCGACCAGATCAAGCGGCTTGTTCCGGCGCTGGACGTCTCGGGTTCGGCGCGCTTTCCCGTCCTCGGCGGACTGATGCAGCCGCGCGCCGGCACCGCCCGCCACGACGCGGTCGCCTGGGGCTATGCGCGCGGCGCCGACCGGCGCGGCGTCGACATCATCGAGAATTGCGAGGTCACCGGCTTCCTGCGCGACGGCGACAAGGTCATTGGCGTGACGACGACACGCGGCGAGATCCGCGCCAAGAAGGTAGCGCTTGCGGTTGCCGGCAGCACCGGCAGCGTTATGCAGCTGGCTGGCATTTCGCATATGCCGATCGAAAGCCACGTGCTGCAGGCCTTCGTCACGGAATCGCTGAAGCCGATCGTCGACACCGTTCTCACCTTCGGCATGGGACACTTCTACATCTCGCAGTCCGACAAGGGCGGCCTTGTCTATGGCGGCGATCTGGACGGCTACAACAGCTACGCCCAACGCGGCAGCCTGCCGGTCGTCGACGAGGTGATGAGCGAGATGCTGGCGCTGTTCCCGGGTCTGGCGCGCGTGCGCATGCTGCGCTCCTGGGGCGGGCTTTGCGACATGACGATGGACGGGTCGCCGATCATCACCACCGGACCGCTGCCCGGCATGTATCTCAATTGCGGCTGGTGCTATGGCGGCTTCAAGGCCACCCCGGCGTCCGGCTGGTGCTTCGCCTGGACCATCGCCAAGGACGAGCCGCACGAGTTCAACGCGCCTTTCACGCTCGATCGTTTTTATCGTGGCGTTGTCATCGACGACAAAGGCCAGGGCGCGACGCCTCGGCTGCACTAGGGTTGAAATCAAGATGCTGATCACTTGTCCCTATTGCGGCCCACGCGACGTCATCGAATTCACTTATCAGGGCGACGGCAACCGCGAGCGGCCGCAGGCCGCCTCGCAGGATCTCGACGCCTGGAACGCCTATGTTTACGACCGGCTGAACCCGGCCGGCGATCACAATGAGATCTGGCAGCATTCTGGCGGCTGCCGCGCGCATCTCAGGGTCGTGCGCAACACCATCACGCATGAAATCTCAAGCACCGCCTTCGCCCGTGGCGGACACAAATCCGCCGGCCACAAGACGGAGGGCCGCTCGTGAGCCCGCGCCGGACAGAGACCGGCGGCCGCATCGACCGGCTGCGCACCATCCGCTTCACCTTCGACGGCGCACCCTATACCGGCCATGCCGGCGACACGCTCGCATCGGCGCTGCTCGCCAATGGCGTGACGCTGTTCGGCCGCTCATTCAAATACCACCGTCCGCGCGGCCTGCTTGCCGCCGGCGTCGAGGAACCGAACGCGCTGGTGACGGTGCTGCGCGGCGACGTGCGCGAGCCGAACATCCCCGCCACCATGGTCGAGATCTATGACGGCCTCGTCGCCGTCAGCCAAAACCGCTCGCCCTCGCTCGCCTGGGATATCGGCGCGCTCAACCAGCTCGGCGGCAAGATCCTGTCGGCCGGCTTCTACTACAAGACCTTCATGGGGCCGGTGATCGGCCCGCTGAAGGGCACGCGCTTTTGGATGTTCTGCGAGCAATTCATCCGCCGCGCCGCCGGGCTCGGCAAGGCGGGCACCGCGCCTGACACCTCACGCTACGAGCGCATGAACGCCTTTTGCGACGTGCTGGTGGTCGGTTCTGGCCCGGCCGGGCTGATGGCGGCGAAGGCCGCAGCAGACCAGGGCGCCCGCGTCATCCTGGCCGACCTCGAAGCGAATTTCGGCGGCTCGGCCAACTGGTCGCGTGAAACCATCGATGGCGCGCCGGCCGCCGACTGGGCGGGGCGCATCGTCGGCCAGCTCGAAGGCAATGACAATGTCCGCTTGCTGCCGCGCACGACGGTCTGGGGCTATTACGACGGCAACATGCTCGCCGCGCTCGAACGCGTAACCGACCACAAGGAGGTGGCGGCCAAGGGCGAGCCGCGCCAGCGCTATTGGGCGATCCGCGCCAAGACCGTGGTTCTCGCCACCGGTTCCTTCGAGCGACCGCTGGTATTTCCCGGCAACGACTGTCCGGGTGTCATGCTGGCGCATGCGGCCGAACGCTACGCCAATGAATATGGCGTGCTGCCCGGCCAGCGGATCGCGCTGTTCACCAACAATGACAGCGCCTATCGCTCAGCCGTCGCCCTGAAGAAGGCAGGTGCCGCTGTCGTCGCCATCGTCGATGTCCGCAGCGACGTGTCGAACGAGATGCGCAGACTGGCCAGCGAAGCCGAGGCCGAGCTGCTTGCCGGCCATGCCGTGATCGCCACCGAAGGCGGCAAGGCGCTCACCGGCCTCAAGGTGCAGCGCTTCGATGTGATGAGCGGCGCGCTCAGCGGCGATGAGCGCAGCATTCATGCCGATTGTCTGCTGATGTCGGGCGGCTGGTCGCCGACCATCCATCTCGCCAGCCAGGCCGGGGCGAAAGCTGAGTGGGATCCGGGCAGGCAGGCCTTCCTGCCGCCGCGGCCGACGCAGCGCTGGATCGGTGCCGGCGCCTTCACCGGCTCCTTCTCGACCGCGGAAGCCATCGCCGAGGGCCGCGCGGCCGGCCTTGAGGCCGCCGGCGAAAGTGCATCCTCCGCCCCCCTGCCCGTTGTGGAAGCGGCCCCCGGCGATCCCGATCCGGCGCCGGTCTTCGAGATCAAGGCCAAGGGCAAGAGCTTTGTCGACTTCCAGCACGACGTGACCGCCGAGGACGTGCGGCTCGCGCACCGCGAGGGCTTCGTCTCGGTCGAGCATCTGAAGCGCTACACCACCCTCGGCATGGCGACCGACCAGGGCAAGAATTCCAACGTGCCGGGCCTCGCCATTATGGCCGAAGCGCTCGGCAAGCCGATCTCCGAAGTTGGCACGACGCGCTTCCGCCCGCCCTACACTGCGGTATCGATCGGCTCGCTGGCGGCCGAACGCTTTGGCGATTTGAAGCCCGAGCGGCTGACGCCGATGCATGACTGGCACCTCGACAATGGCGCGACCATGTATTCGGCCGGCCTGTGGTATCGCCCGATGATCTACGGCCTTGCCGGCGAGACGGTCGAGCAGGCCTATGTCCGCGAGGCCAAGGCGACGCGCGAGAGCGCCGGCATTGTCGATGTCTCGACGCTCGGCAAGATTGCGGTACAAGGGCCGGATGCGGCGGAATTCCTCGACCGCGTCTACACCAACATGTTTTCGACTTTAGCCGTCGGCAAGGCCCGCTACGGCCTGATGCTGCGCGAGGACGGCCTTGCCTTCGACGACGGCACCACCTGGCGGCTCGGCGAGCAGGACTTCCTGATGACCACCACCACCGCCAATGCCGGCAAGGTGATGCAGCATCTCGAATATTTCCTCGATGTCATCTGGCCCGGGTTGAAGGTCACCGTCACCTCCGTCACCGACGAATGGGCGGGTGCGGCGATCGGCGGACCGAAAGCCAGGACAATCCTCGCTTCTTGCGTCACCGGCACCGCCGTCGACAATGCGACCCTCCCCTTCATGGGCATCGTCCATGGTGAGATCGCCGGCGTGCCGGTGATGATCTGCCGCCTGTCTTTCTCCGGCGAGATGGCCTTCGAGGTCTACTCCGGCGCCGGCTACGGCACGCGGGTGTGGGAAGCTCTCATCGAGGCAGGCAAGCCGTTCGGCCTGGTCACCTACGGCCTCGAAGCGCTAGGTACCATGCGCATCGAGAAGGGCCACGTCACCGGCGCCGAGATCGACGGCCGCACCACCGCTCGCGACCTGCATCTCGACTGGATGCTGTCGAAGAAGAAGCCCTTCATCGGCTCAGCCATGATGGACCGCGAAGGCCTGATCGCTCCCGACCGGCTGGAGTTGGTCGGGGTGATTGCGCTCGACAACCGGGCGCTGAACGGTGGCGGACATATCGTCGAGGAGCTGGATGAAGCCAATCCGCACGATTCGATCGGCCATATCACCGCCTGCTGCTATTCGCCGGCGCTCGGCAAATATATCGCGCTGGCCCTGGTCAAGGATGGCAAGGTGCGCCACGGCACGCGCGCCTTCGTCTCCGACCCCCTGCGCAACCGGTTCGGGCCGATCGAAATCGTCTCCAACCATTTCTACGATCCGGACGGGAGCCGCATGCATGGTTGATCGTCAATCGCCGCTTGAGCCAGACTACCATACGGGCTCGCACGGCAATTTCGAACATGGCGTCGACGTCATCCTGTCCGAGACGCGGCCAGGCTCGATCCTGCAACTCGCGGCCTGGCCGGGCGAAGAGAAAAAGCTGATCGACGCCATCCGCAAGGTCACAGGGCTCGCCCTGCCCGACGGCGCTGGCGGCGGAATAACCAACGGCGGTCGCGCCGCTTTTGGCTTCGCGCCCGGAAAATTCACCGTGGTCGACGAGGCCGAAGGCCTGGCTCAGGCCTTCGCCGGCGTGATCACGCCGGCGATCGGCACGATCACCGATCTCTCGCATGGCCGCACCGCGATGCGAATCGCCGGGCCGAAAGCGGAGTGGGTGCTGGCGAAATTCTTCGCCATCGACTTCGCCTTGCCGGCTTTCCCGCTCGGTGCCGGCCGCTCGACCAACCATCACGATGTCTTTGCCCAGATCCAGCGCAGCGGCGCCGATCAGTTCGACATCTATGTGTTCCGCTCCTTCGCGCGCTCGTTCTGGAAGGCCTTGTGCCACGCCAGCGAGGAAGTCGGTTACGAAGTGCACTAACGCTATTCCAGCAACGCTGCGCAGCGGTTTTCCGTCCGGAATTGGGTCAAGAGAAGGAGGGCCAGGGATTTGGCCCGGCCTGTGTCTGGCACTATCGACGACCACAACTGCTGCTTGAGCCTTGGGCTAGCGGCGACGATAGATAAGGAATCACGGGCTCTTGTCGGAGCCTGCTCAGGCAACCAGTTCGACCATACCCTTCCATGACTGCAGAGACTTCGGCGATGGCCACGACCCGCTTTGCTCCGGCGGGCGAGCCGTCGATGCTGTTGCCGGCAACCGTCGCCTGCGGCGTGTTCATGACCAGCCTCGACCAGAATGTCGTGGTGACCGCGCTGCCCGGGATCGGCGAAAGCCTCGATCGCCCGCCTGGCCAACTCGGCCTTTTGATCACCGTCTATGTCGCCAGCCTCATCGTCACGATGCCGCTGGGGGGCTGGCTGGCCGATCGCTTCGGGCTGCGCAACGTCTATTGCTTTGCCTTGTTGGTTTTTGCCAGCGCCTCGGCGCTCTGCGGTCTGTCGGAAAACATGTGGATGCTGGTCGCCTCGCGCGCGCTGCAGGGTTTTGGCGGCGCACTGATGGGCACGCTCGGTCAGGTCGTGATCCTGTCGAGTTTCCCGCGCGACCGCACGCTCAAGATCAACATGTACATCTCGCTCGCCGGCCAGTCCGGGCCGCTGGTTGGGCCGCTCGTCGGCGGCGCGCTCGCCACTTACGTTTCCTGGCGCTGGATCTTCTACATCAACATACCGATCGCGCTGACCGCCACGCTGCTCGCGGCCTCGCTGTTCCCCACGACCACCAAGCCGGTCCGCACGCCTTTCGACGTTCCGGGCTTCCTGCTCGTCGGCAGCGGCATGGCGCTGCTCGTCTTCGGTATGGACTCGCTCGCCGCGAAGGATGCAGCGGCCGCCCGCATCGCCATGGAACTCGTCCTAGCGATGGCCATCCTCACCGTCGCGGCCTTCTATTGCCTGCGCGCCCGCAATCCTCTGCTCGACCTCAATCTCTTACGCATCCGCACCTTCCGCATCAGCTTCCTGACCGGCGGGCTCGACACGATCGGCCTGAGTTCGGTGGTTTTCCTTTTGCCGCTGATGTTCCAGCTCGGCTTCGGCATGAGCGCGGTGCAGGCCGGATCGCTGACCTTTGTCGCCGCGATCGGGTCGCTGCTGATGCGTTTCTTCATGCCGCGCCTCCTCAACCGCTTCGGCTTCAAGCGCGTTCTGGTCGTCAACACGCCGATCGCCGCCTTGCTGGTCGCCGGCTTCGCGTTGATGCAGGAAAGCACGCCCGCCTGGATCGTGCTCACCTACATCTTCGTCTTCGGCCTCTTCCGCTCCGTGCAGTGGGCCTCGACCGGCAATCTCGCCTATTCGGACATCGCACCGGAGCAGCTCGCGCGCTTCAGCGCGCTTTATTACATCCTGTGGCAGCTGGCGGTGGCGATCAGCGTCGGCCTGGCGGCGGCGCTGCTGTCGCTGCTTGCCGGCGGTGACCAGGCCAGCGTCAACGACTACCGCATTCTGTTTGTCGTCGAAGGCCTGATCACGCTTTGCGCGCTGTTGGCCTATCTCAGGCTCACACCGCGGGACGGCGCGCATGTCAGCGGCCATGGCCAGCCGCTCTCTACCGAATAGTCGTCACGAAAGCGGGCGACGCCGGCGGACGTGCAAACCGACACGCCAGCCGCGCCTCGTTGCCACAGCAACTACATGCCCGCGACCTCGATCTGATCGGCCTGCTTGTCGCCGAAGAGAAAATCGTGGCGCGCAACTACTTTGGGCCAGAGCCGCCGAACCTCCACATCGCGAATGCCAAAAACCCTGTCGAGGGCTTCAGCGAGTTCGTCTGGTGAGTCCACCAAACGCTTCGAAACCCCATCAGTCGATTTGACCCGCAGAACGCGGCCGGTAAGGCAAGTGACGGCCTCAAGGGCCATGATTTGGCAAATGAGATTCTGCACGAAGGTCGATTCAGGCGCTTTCTGCAACGCGGCGCATCTTGCCGCGAGCAAGGGCTCGTCGGCGTATTCATCCCTGAAATCGAAAGTCGGCGGATACCCAAAGGAATGGCTGTGAAAACGCCAGTAGCCATCGCCCGTTTTCGCCAACCTGAACGTCAATGGACCTTGTCGATACGTGCCGGCCATCAAGGGTATCGGCTCGCGAATGCCGTCGCCAAGCCCTTGGTCGACAAGATAGGTTTGGTTGAGCCGGACCAGCAAAATGAGATGGTTTCCCAAGGCGGTATCCCCGCGCTGATCCCGCAGGACGCCAGCCGAGGCACGCATGACATCGAATCCTATTTCCGACAGTGCCCATCCGAGCAGGGCGTTGAGCTCATAGCACCAGCCGCCTCTTCGCCTGACGACGACTTTTTCGAAGATTCTTTCAATATCCCCGTCGACGGGGACTCCAAGCTGCACATCGATATTCTCATAGGGAATGCTCAGGACCTGACGAAGATGGATTTGTCGCAGACATTCCAGCGTCGGCCCGACCGGACCTTGATAGCCGATGCGATCCAGATAGGCCCGAAGCAGCATTGGTTCCCCGCCATCGCGGGTATCAATAGCACAGGCGGCGCATTGTCCGCCACGATCGGACTTATCCGCTGAACGTCACCCAGTCTTCGAGTGGGGCGCGGTCGGTGCGGAATTCATTCTCGGGCTTCGAGTTGTCCTCGTAGCCAAGCGCCATGCCGCAGACGACGACCTCCTCGTCGGGAATGTTGAGCACCGGGCGGATCTGCCGGTGGTACGGCGCGAACGCCGCTTGCGGGCAGGTATGCAGCCCCCTGCCCCGCGCCGCGACCATGATGTTCTGCAGGAACATGCCGTAGTCGATCCACGATCCCTTGTTGAGCCGCCGGTCGACCGTGAAGATCATGCCGACCGGCGCGTCGAAGAAGACGAAGTTGCGGTCGTGCTGCGCGCGCATCTTGTCGACTTCGCGCCGGCCGATGCCGATCGCGCCGTAGAGGCCGAAACCGTTGGCGCGACGCCGGCTGAGATAGGGCTCGAAGAACTGGTCGGGATAGTAGCGGTACTCGTCCCATTCCGCCTTCTCGGCGCGGATGCCGGAATTGAGGATGGCGTCGCTGATGCGCTGCTTCACCTCGCCCTTGGTCACATAGACCCGCCAAGGCTGCATGTTGGTGCCCGACGGCGCCCGCGCCGCAACCGTCAGGATGGCGCGGATCGTCTCATCGTCGACCATGTCGGGCAAAAAGGCGCGCACGGACCGGCGCGAAATGATCGCCTCGTCGACGATCGCCGCATCCTCGGCGATCCGGCTATTCTTCTCCAGCATGGGCCGTCCCTTCACGCATGGCCGGAACCAGCAACCGGTTTCCGAAACGACCATCCGCAGACACTAATAACTAACTGGTCCCCGACCTGACGTCCCCACTCGCCGTTCGTCGGCGAGCCTTTGCATCAACCGCCAAAATCGTGCAAGCAAATCTTCTTGGTTCATGAAAATCCACTTGATTTTTTCATGAGCTTGCTGTCTCATGAAATTTATTCGGTTTTTTTCACGCCAGATTTCTGACGGAGAGACGATTGGCTTCGACCGCTGTCAGACCGGAGCAGGATAATGGCGAGCGGCTGCTGGCCGGTGACATCCGTGCGCTGCGCAAGGCGCGCGGTCTGACGCTCGCGGAGATCGCGCTGAAGCTCGGCCGCTCTGTCGGCTGGGTCAGCCAGGTCGAGCGCGGCCTGTCGGTTCCTTCGCTCGGCGACCTGCGGGCCTTCGCCGAACTCTTCGGCGTGCCGGTCAGCCTGTTCTTCAGCCATGACGTGCCAGTCGAGAAGGAACGCGGCGTGGTTGTGCGCGCCGGCAGCCGCCGCTCGCTTGGCACAAGCGAATCCGGCCTGGTGGAGGAGCTTCTGTCGCCCGACCTCGGCGGTAGCTTCGAGATGCTGCGCTCGGTCTTCGCGCCGGGCGCAGAGCTGATGACCGAAGCGCGCCGTCCGACCGAGGAAGCGGGCTACGTAGCGTCGGGCGTTTTCGAGATCGAGATCGGCGGCGTCTGGCACCGACTCGGTGAAGGCGACAGCTTTCGTTTCGAAGGCAAGCCGTTTCGCTGGCGCAATCCTGGCGCCGAGCCGGCAGTCGTCATCTGGGTGGTTTCGCCGCCGGTATATTGAACAATGCATGTCACCCAAAATGCGAAGCGGGTTTGGGATAACGACATGCATCAAAACAAAAATCGAAGCGCGAAGCGCTGAGACTTTGGAGGAGAAACATGGCCGGTTTGCCGACCACGGCACGCGTGGTGATCATCGGAGGCGGTGTCGTCGGCGCCTCCTCTCTCTACCACCTCTGCAAGGCGGGCTGGACCGACAGCGTGCTCTTGGAAAAGAACGAGCTGACCTCCGGCTCGACCTGGCATGCCGCCGGCAACGTGCCGACCTTCTCCTCGTCATGGTCGCTGATGAACATGCAGCGCTATTCGACCGAGCTCTACCGGGGCCTCGCCGAAGCGGTCGACTATCCGATGAACTACCACGTCACCGGCTCGCTGAGATTGGCCCACACCAAGGAGCGCATGCAGGAGTTCCAGCGCGCCAAGGGCATGGGCCGCTACCAGGGCATGGATATCGATGTCGTCGGTCTCGACGAGATCAAGCGCCGCTATCCTTTCATTGAGACGCATGAGCTGAAAGGCGCCCTCTACGATCCGAGCGACGGCGACATCGATCCGGCACAGTTGACCCAGGCGCTCGCCAAGGGCGCGCGCGACATGGGCGCGAAAATCATCCGCTTCTGCCCGGTCACCGGCGTTCGCCGCGAGAATGGCGAATGGGTGGTTGCGACGCCGCAAGGTGAGATCCGTTGCGAGATCGTCGTCAACGCCGCCGGCTACCGCGCTGCCGAGGTTGGAAAAATGTTCGGCCGCGAAGTACCGATGATGGTGATGAGCCATCAATACATATTGTTCGAGGAAATCCCCGAGCTCGCCGCGTGGACCAAGAAACAGGGCAAGAAACTGCCGCTGCTGCGCGACGTCGACACGTCCTATTACCTGCGCCAGGAAAAGACCGGCATGAATCTCGGCCCCTATGAGCGCAACTGCCGCGCGCATTGGGCGACCCACAACGATCCGATGCCGGAGGACTTTTCCTTCCAGCTGTTCCCTGACGACCTCGACCGGCTGGAGCATTACCTGGCCGATGCGGTCGCCCGTGTGCCGATCCTGGGAACCGCCGGCCTGTCGAAAGTCATCAACGGGCCGATCCCTTATGCGCCGGACGGCAACCCGCTGATCGGGCCGATGCCTGGGATGCCCAATGCCTTCGAGGCTTGCGTCTTCACCTTCGGCATCGCGCAAGGGGGCGGCGCCGGCAAGGTGCTCGCCGAATGGGTGACCGAGGGCCAGACCGAATGGGACATGTGGTCCTGCGATCCGCGCCGCTTCACTTCCTTCGCATCCGCGCCGGATTATTGCGTCGCCAAGGGCATGGAGATCTACGGCAACGAATACGCCATCCAGTTCCCGCGCCACGCCTGGCCGGCCGGACGCGACCGCAAGCACTCGCCGCTGCACGATCGCATCAAGGCGCTAGGCGGCCAGTTCGACGCCTATAACGGCTGGGAGCGTGCCACCTGGTACGCGACGCCCGACGACGACATTTCCGAGGAAGCGACACTCACCTTCCGCCGCGACGGGCCGTGGCAACACCGCGTGCGCGAGGAGTGCCTGGCCGTGCGCGATGCCGCCGGTATCCTCGACCTGCCCGGCTTCTCGCGCTTCAACCTCGAAGGTCCGGGCGCCGCCGAATGGCTGGCGCTGCAGGTCACCGGCCTGGTGCCGAAGCCCGGCCGCATCGGCCTCGTCTATTTCGCCGACGACAAGGGCCGCATCGTCACCGAGATGTCGGTCGTGCGTCACAGCGAGGACCTGATGACGCTGATCACCGCGGCGGTCGCGCAATGGCACGATTTCGAATGGCTGAAGTCGCGCATGCCGGCCAATGCTGCCTTCACCGTGACCGACCGCACGGAGGAATATTCAACGCAAATCCTCGCCGGCCCGAACTCGCGCGCTATCCTTGCCGAGGTCTGCGATGCGGATCTCTCGCTGCCTTGGCTGACGCATCAGGAAACGACCATTGCCGGGCGCTGGGCGAAGCTGGTGCGCGTCTCCTTCGCCGGCGAGCTTGGCTGGGAAATCCACACCAAGGTCGCCGATACTTCGACGGTCTTCGACGCCGTCTGGGCGGCGGGACAGAAGCATGGCCTGAAACCCTTCGGCATGTATGCGCTGGATTCGCTGCGGCTGGAGAAGGGCTACCGCGCCTGGAAAGGCGACCTGTCGACCGACTATTCGATCCTGCAGGGCGGATTGGAGCGCTTCGTCAAATGGGACAAGCCAGATTTCCGTGGCAAGGCAGCACTGCTCAATGAAAAGCAGCAGGGCGTGAAGAAGCGCTTCGTCACGCTCGTCGTCGAGAACCCCGGCGACTGCGATGCGCCCTATATGTCGACGCTCTGGCACGACGGGAAAATCGTCGGCGAGACGACTTCGGGCGGCTGGGGCCATCGCATCGGCAAATCGATCGCGCTCGGCATGTTGCGTTCTGACCTGACCGAGCCCGGAACGGCGGTCGAGGTCGAGATCTTCGGTGACCGCTTCAAGGCGGTGGTGCAGAAGGACGAGCCGCTCTGGGATCCGAAGAATGAAAGGTTGAGAGCCTGATGCCGAAACCATCAAAGCGCATTACCGGCATCGTGCCTTCAGGCAAGGATGGCTGGGAAGTCCACTTCGCCGCCTGGACCCGCAGGGCCGCGGGCGAGGACATCACCGTGCTCTCGGTCGGCGACCATGATTTCGACACGCCTTCGCAAACGATCGAGGCCTGCGTCAACGCCGTCCGCGGCAGCAATCATCACTACACGCCGCTTCCCGGCCTGCCGCGACTGCGCAAGGCCATGGCGGCGGCCGCCACTGCTTGCACGGGCATCCTGACGGAACCGGACGAGATCATCGCCACGTCAGGCGGCCAGGCGGCGCTCTATGCCGCAGTGCAGGGCGTGCTCGACCCCGGCGATCACGCCATCGTCGTCGCGCCCTATTACGCCACCTACCCCAACACGTTCAGCGCCGCTGGCGCCAGCTTCACCGTTGTCGAGACGCCGGCCGAAGACGGCTTCCAGCCGCGCGCCGACATGATCCGCGCGGCGCTCAAGCCCAACACGCGCGCCATCCTGATCAACACGCCGAACAACCCGACGGGTGCCGTCTATTCGCGCGAACGGCTCGAACAGCTGGCCGAGATCTGCAAGGAGCACGATCTCTGGCTGCTGTCGGACGAGGTCTACTGGACGCTCGGCGGCGGCGAGCACATCTCGCCGCGCTCGCTGCCCGGCATGGCCGAGCGTACGCTGGTCATCAACTCGATGTCGAAGAGTCACGGCATGACCGGCTGGCGCATGGGCTGGCTGACCGGCCCGAAGGCGATGATCGCGCTGATGACCGACCTCAACCTGGTGACCACCTACGGCCTGCCGGCCTTCATCTCGATCGCCTGCGCCGAAGCGCTGGAAAACCACTATGGCGTAAAAGAAATCGCCGAGCGCTACGCCGCGCGACGCACCGTCTTCCTCGATGCCATACGCGGCGCGAACGAGGTCACCGTACGCGGCTCCGAAGGCGGTATGTATGTCATGCTCGATGTCTCGGCCGTCGAGCCCGACGACGAAAAATTCGCCTGGGCGCTGCTCGACAAGGAAAAGGTCGGCGTCATGCCCGGCTCAAGCTTCGGCGAAGCCGCCGCCGGCCATATCCGCATCAGCCTCTGCCAGCCCGAGCCTATCCTTAAGGAAGCAGCACTTCGCGTGCGCCGCTTCGCTTCCAACTATCGCCGCGAGGCCGCATGACCAAGACCATCCCCACCAAAGCCCGCGCGGTCATCATCGGCGGCGGCGTCTCCGGCTGCTCGGTCGCCTATCACTTGGCCAAGCTCGGCTGGACCGACATCGTGCTGCTCGAGCGCAAGCAACTCACCTCAGGCACCACCTGGCACGCCGCCGGCCTGATCGGCCAGTTGCGCGGCTCGCAGAACATGACGCGGCTGGCGAAATATTCGGCCGACCTCTACGTCAAGCTCGAAGCCGAGACCGACGTCGGCACCGGCATGCGCCAGGTCGGCTCGATCACCGTGGCGCTGACCGAGGAGCGCAAGCACGAGATCTACCGGCAGGCCTCGCTGGCCCGCGCCTTCGACGTCGACGTGCGCGAGATTTCGCCGAGCGAAGTCAAGGAGATGTATCCGCATCTCAATGTATCGGACGTGGTCGGCGCCGTGCACCTGCCGCTCGACGGACAGTGCGATCCCGCCAACATCGCCATGGCGCTTGCCAAGGGCGCGCGCCAGCGCGGTGCGAGCGTCATCGAAAACGTCAAAGTCACCAAGGTCCACACCAGGAACGGCCGTGTCAGCGGCGTCTCCTGGGCGCAGGGCGAGCACCAGGGCACGATCGAAACCGATATCGTCGTCAACTGCGCCGGTATGTGGGCGCGCGAGCTTGGGCGCCAGAACGGCGTCACCATTCCGCTGCACGCCTGCGAGCATTTCTATCTCGTCACCGAGCCGATCCCAGGGCTTGCCCGCCTGCCGGTGCTGCGCGTGCCCGACGAGTGCGCCTACTACAAGGAGGACGCCGGCAAGATGATGCTGGGCGCCTTCGAGCCGGTGGCAAAACCCTGGGGCATGGACGGCATCCGCGAGGATTTCTGCTTCGACCAGTTGCCCGAGGACATGGACCATTTCGAGCCGATCCTCGAAATGGGCGTCAACCGCATGCCGATGCTGGGCACCGCCGGCATCCATACCTTCTTCAACGGCCCCGAGAGTTTCACGCCCGACGACCGCTATTATCTCGGCGAGGCGCCGGAACTCTCCGGCTACTGGATGGCGACCGGCTACAATTCGATCGGCATCGTTTCATCCGGCGGCGCCGGCATGGCGCTGGCACAGTGGATCAACGACGGCGAGGCGCCCTTCGACCTTTGGGAAGTCGACATCCGCCGCGCCCAGCCCTTCCAGAAGAACCGCCGGTATCTGAAAGAGCGTGTCTCGGAAACGCTCGGCCTGCTCTATGCCGACCACTTCCCCTATCGCCAGATGGCGACCTCGCGCGGCGTGCGCCGCTCGCCTTTGCATGAGCATCTGAAAGCGCGCGGCGCCGTCTTCGGCGAGGTGGCGGGCTGGGAGCGCGCCAACTGGTTCGCCCGCGAAGGCCAGGAGCGCGAATACCGCTATTCCTGGAAGCGGCAGAACTGGTTCGACAACCAGCGCGAGGAGCACCTCGCGGTGCGCAACGGCGTCGGCCTGTTCGACATGACCTCCTTCGGCAAGATCCGCGTCGAGGGCCGTGATGCTCAGCAGTTCCTGCAGCGGCTCTGCGCCAACGACATGGACGTCGCGCCGGGAAGGATCGTCTACACGCAGATGCTCAATGCCAAGGGCGGCATCGAGAGCGACCTCACGGTAACGCGTCTGTCCGAGACGGCCTATTTCCTCGTCGTGCCCGGCGCCACCTTGCAGCGCGACCTCGCCTGGCTGAGGCGGCATGTCGCCGACGAGTTCGTTGTCATCACCGACGTGACCGCGGCCGAAGCCGTCATCTGCCTGATGGGTCCGGATGCGCGAAAACTGATCCAGAAGGTGAGCCCGAACGACTTCTCCAACGAGGCCAATCCGTTCGGCACCTTCCAGCAGATCGAGATCGGCATGGGTCTCGCCCGCGCCCACCGCGTCACCTATGTCGGCGAGCTCGGCTGGGAGCTCTATGTCTCGACCGAGCAGGCGGCGCATGTCTTCGAGGCGATCACTGAACGCGGCGCCGATGTCGGCCTGAAGCTCTGCGGCCTGCACACGCTGGATTCCTGCCGTATCGAAAAGGCCTTCCGCCATTTCGGCCACGACATCACCGACGAGGACAATGTGCTGGAGGCCGGCCTCGGCTTCGCGGTGAAGACGAGCAAAGCTAACTTCATCGGCCGCGACGCGGTGCTGCGGAAAAAGGAAGCCGGCCTGTCACGCCGGCTGGTGCAGGTCCGCCTGAAAGACCCGCAGCCCCTGCTCTTCCACAACGAGGCGATCCTGCGCGACGGCAAGATCGTCGGGCCGATCACCTCCGGCAATTACGGCCACCATCTCGGCGGCGCGACCGGTCTCGGCTATGTGCCGTGCGCGGGCGAGAGCGAGGCGGAGGTGCTTGGCTCATCCTACGAGGTCGAGATCGCCGGCGAGCGTTTTGCCGCGGAAGCATCGCTGAAGCCGATGTATGATCCGAAGGCGGAGAGGGTGAGGATGTAGCGCAGTTCTCCCCTTCTCCCCTTTGTTTGGACCGGGGACATCGCGAACAGGTGTGCGAGGACATCGCGAACAGTTT
>NZ_JAVIJB010000020.1:0-120945 GCF_033977165.1 Mesorhizobium captivum | reverse complement strand
GGAGGAATACGAACAGAAGCATTCAGGTGGACGACAGATGGAAAAGGCGGCATAGCTTAACGTGGGACGATGTCCGCGATTTTCCTTGTCTCAGTCTGAGGGTGCACTCCACGCCTGTCCGCGACTTAGCGGAATCCCTGTCCGGCTTTTGCGAAATACGCATAGGGGTGGTTGCGGTACGTCCAGCGTCGCGACTCCGCATCGAATGCCGCACCTGCGGCAGCAACTGTCAGCTGCGGCTTACAAAGCAGCCTAGGAGGACTGACTCGCACGGCCGAGCCACGTCCAGTCAGCCGCCCCGAAGATCGCCAGCTCACCAGCGCATAACAGATATATGGAATCGGTATGCGCGAGACACCGCAGAAGTTGAGCTAATATTTGCAAGAACGTGCAGTTTTCCTGCGAGGAGCTCCCAATGTTGCACACACCGCCGCCAGATTTGGACCGAATCGATCGGAAACTCCTCATTGCCGTACAGCGTAACAATCGCCTTACCACAGAAGAATTGGGCGAACTTGCAGGCCTTTCGGCAACTGCATGTCAGCGGCGATTGAAGCGACTTCGAGATGCGCGTGTGATCCAGGCAGATGTTGCTGTAATCTCGCCAGAAGCGATCGGGAGGCCCATGCTCATGCTAGCCTCTATAACGTTAGAGCGTGACCGTGCTGATATCATCGATCGTTTCAAACAAGCTATCCGGCGCACACCCGAGATCATGAATGGATATTACGTGACAGGTGAGGCCGATTTTGTTCTCGCAATTTCGGTTCGTGATATGGTCGAGTACGAGGCATTTACTCGTCGCTTTTTTCATGAGCACCCCGATATCAAGGGTTTTAAAACGATGGTCGTAATGGATCGAATTAAGGCATCATTGGCTCTGCCAATTGACGAATAGAATGGAAGGACCATTAGCACAGCTGCGCCCTCCGAAGACCGGGAAGCAATTCGCGAGTCGCTGCATCACAGGCGATGACAAATGGGCATCTAGCCAGCGGCCCGGCGGTACTCCAGCTGCTTCAACTGGTGGTCGATGAACTTGTGCCGCGAGTGATAAACTCGCCCGACCAGCGTCCGAGCTCGACGTAACGTCGAACCATCTGCTCAAGGAATGATATGATGTGCCGTGCGGCTGGCGGCAGTATTGTTCCATATGCGGTTGTTAGCGCCAATTCAAAGCTTAGCGAAGACCGCTCAATCGCAGCGACAGACAGATTCGGGCCTTCGAGATCTTCCCACAAGCACGCACGACTGAAAATGCCGTAGCCTTCATCCAGCGCAATCATTCGCTTAATGAGAGGTATAGAGTCGATCTCGTACTTGAATGTCAATTCCACCTTTTGCTCGTGCGCGGCCGCCTCAAGTCGTCGTCGTGTATAACTCGGCGGAGCCGGAATAATCAGTGGAAGACCTTCCAATTCAGACAGAACTACCCTCTCACCGAATGCCCATTTTTTCTTCGATCCAACTAAATAAACTTCTTCTTGGAAACGGAATTCTGGGTTTAGATGGTGATAACTATCAACATCGTAAGCGAATCCTAGATCGATCTGCTTGCTCTGGATCCAATTCGCGGTTTGATAGGTGAAGCCCTCAAGCAATTTCAGGTTTACACGCGGGAATTGTTGACGGCAGCCTAAAATAAGCTCCGCCATGAAGGTTGGGCCCAGGTTGGGCAGAACTCCCACGCGAATGGCGCCGGCGGGACTCCCTTCATCGATCCGAGCTTGAAGGCAAGCATTTTCCAGCCGCAGCAAGACATTCGCAACTTCATCGCGAAGCTTGGCACCACTTTCCGTCAACGCCACTCCGCGGCCATCCCGAATGAACAATTGCACCCCGAGCGTTTCCTCCAGGCGGCGCATTTGCCTAGATAAAGCGGGTTGCGCTATGCGTAACTCAACCGCAGCTCGGCTGATGCTGCCAAGTTCGGACACCCGGACGAAATGCCTGAGGGCGCGAAGCTCGATCTGATTATCCACGTGCTCGACCCGCTCACTTGAGACGACTTGGCACCCCGATCAGACGTGTCAGCTCTGAACCTTGCCCAAGCCTCAACGTCGAAACTAAGCTACTACGGTACCGCCCTGCAAGAGGCCTACCCAAGCTGGCTCCACGCTCGCATGACTGGTCTTCAATCGAGAAATGAAAGGGCAATTCCAGGGCGGTGTGTCACATTCGTGGGGTCCCTCATCGTTTTGCAGAAATCACGGCACACCACCCGCTAGCCCAGCCGTTGCAGATCCTTCGCATAAATATACACAATCTTTGCAACCGCAAATCGTTGGCGATGGTACTTTCACTTCTGAGGCCAGGCACAGCCGAACGGGCTGATGCCGATTTTTTGCTCCTGCAGGTCGCAGGGACACATCGTAGGACACAGCCAATGGCAAGGAAAGCGCTCATCCTAATCGAAGGTCATAGAGGTAATGGTCAGCTCTATGTCCAAGCGGCTCAGCGTCTTGGTTTACATCCGATTACACTGTCGGCTGATCCGACTCAGTACGAATATCTTGCAGCGGAAAACCTTCAGACAATCCGTGTCGATATAGACAATCTCGACGCGCTGATCCATGAATGTGCCCGGCTGCATGACACATTTGGCATTGCCGGCATTACCGGCTTTGCGGGCGACGATGAGTCGATCTCTGCGACAGTTGGTAAGCTCTGCCGGTGTTTTGATCTGCCGGGTCCCAACCCGGCGTCGATTGAACAATGCTACGACAAATTCGTTCAACGTCAGCTCCTCGCGGAGGCTGGCGTTGCAATACCTGCTTATCGCTTGGCAGCGAATGCGACGGACGTAGAAAGCTCGGCTGCCGAGATCGGCCTGCCGGTGATTGTTAAGCCAGCCGTTGGCAGTGGCAGCATGGGTGTCAGATTGTGCCGCAGCATCGATGAGTTGGCCGAACATACGGCCTATCTGTTGGAAGGAAAGCACATATGGCGATCTCCGCCAAGAGTGCTGGTCGAAGAATTCGCGGAAGGCCCTGCGTATGTCGCTGCAGTAATGGGACATGAGCTCGTTGGGATTGTCGCCGCTGACTACCATCCTCCGCCGCACTTCGTCTATCGAGAGTGCACTTTTCCGGCCCCGCTAACTGATGAGGAGCATAAGCGTATCGCCGATGTTTCCCTGGGCTGTTTGCCAGCTCTCGGTCTTGACTGGGGGCCAAAAAGTATTGAACTCCGGTTTACCAAACGTGGCCCAGTCGTCATTGAAGTCAATCCGCGTCTTAGTGGGGCCCCCACTCCTCTACTGATTAAGCTTGCTTACGGTGTCGATCTTATTACCGAGCACATCAAGCTTGTCATCGGCTGTGAACCGAACTTGTGCAAAAGGGAATCACAGATTGCGGTTGGGCGATTTCTTGTTGCCGATAGCGATGGCACCCTCGATTGGATCGATGGCGCCGGCCGTGCAGCTGCTTTAACGGGTGTGGCCGAGATCAGATTGTATGTTAAGTCTAAGGCGTCGATCGTGAGGAAAGGCGATTACCGAGACTGCATCGGGCATGTCGTCGCTGCTTCACCCACCCATGCTCATACGGAAGCGATAGTGCAGCGTGCCATCGCCTCAATTGGTTGGTCGATAACACCATTGCCCACTGTTGACGAACGGGAAAAGGCATAGGAACGCGGATACGAGATTCTTCGAGACCCCGCCCGACGAGGAGGCGCAGGTCGACTTTGCCCACCATGTCGTCTTCACTGACGAACCAACGACACCGAGGATCAGCTGGCTATTCTCTCTGTGCTCGGCTTCAGCCGCTTAATTTGGTGCGCTTCGATGAGGATCTGCTGCTGCTTATACGTTGTCATGCCGCTGCTTTCGAGGCGTTGGGCGGCGCTCCTCGTGACGTGCTCGACGGTCCTATGGATACGGCGGTGATCGGCGAAGGCGAAATCGGCGGCTTCATAGCTGACGGACCTTCGCCGAAGACGACGGCGAATGGTGTCCTGACCATGAATTACTCGCGCGAGGCGCGTTTCCATCCCTCGGCGGCTGTATAGCAGCTTAGTTGCGGGCATTGGGAAAGTGACCGCGTTGGGTTCGACGCCTCGTGACGTTTGTAACCTGTATGACCATCACGGTGCCGTCCGTTCCCCGCTGGAGATGATCGATTTGCGGCGTATGGCGTGACCATCCGGGACGGGGCACCGGGAGCACGCCAAGTGCGGGCAGGCCGATCAATTCGATGCGCTGCGAACTCGTGTTAGTAGCTGGCCGCTCCTGCGACCTGCCCGGTTGCGCCGAGAGCACGGATCCGTAGGTGTCGCGTCGCCCGCCGGCTCCCGACTTGAGGAGGAGCCGATGAGACGCGTGATTGGAATGGACATCCACCGTACCTTTGCGGAGATGGTGGTTTGGGAAGACGGACAGCTGCGCCATCACGGACGGGTCGACATGACCCGCTCAGGACTGGAAGGGTTCGGTCGCAGTTTACGATGGACGGATGAGGTTGTCGTCGAAGCAACAGGCAACGCCAAGGCGGTGGTGCGTGTGCTGTCGCCCGTCGTCGGTCGCCTGATTGTCCCTACCCAATGCAAGTGAAGGCGATCGCCCAAGGATCAAGACCGACAAGATCGATGCTGGCGTTCTGGCTGCCGCGTAGCTTCATGCCAGCGGGTTCCTGCCGGAGGTGCGGGTCCCGGACGAGCGCACCGAGCGACTGCGTCGTCTCCTAACCCGGCCCAACCAGATGGTGCGGCATCGCATGCGGGTGACGAACGAGGTGCACGGCATCCTGCAGGCGCATCTGGTGCCGAAGTGCCCGCATGCCGATCTGTTCAACAAGCGCGGCCGGGCCTGGCTCGAGCGGCAGGTCCTTCCCGACGACGAGCGCGCGCGATCACCCGCCACATCGTAAGCGGTGTTCTTAGGCCACGGCCTTAAGCTCGGGAGCGGCGATGTAGGCCCAGGGCAGGAGATCGTCGATCTGGCTGTTCGGGTGGCCGTTGACGATCCTGGCGAGCACGTCGGCTAGGTAGCCGAGCGGCTCGACGTCGTTCAGCTTGCACGTCTCGATCAGCGAAGCGACGACGGCCCAGTGCTCGGCGCCGCTGTCAGAGCCCGCGAAGAGGGCGTTCTTCCGGTTGAGCGCGATCGGGCGGATCGACCGCTCGACGGTATTGGAGTCGACCTCGATGCGTCCGTCGTCGAGGAAGCGGGTGAGCCCCTCCCAGCGTGACAGCGTATAGCGGATCGCCTCGGCGAGCTTGGTCTTCTGGCTGATCAGGCCGAGCTTCTCGCGCAGCCACGGCTCGAGCTCGGCCAGGATCGGCCGGCTCCTTTCCTGGCGCGCGGCACGACGTGCGTCTGCCGGCTGGCCGCGGATGTCGTCCTCGACGCGATAGAGTTCTGCGATGCGCCGGAGCGCCTCGCTCGCGATCGGCGCTGGGCCAGCCGCGGCGAGTTCGTAGAAGCGCCGGCGCACGTGTGCCCAGCAGAAGGCGAGCGTTGCGCCGCTCTTGTCGGCGAGCACCCGATAGCCACCGTATCCGTCGACCTGCAGGATTCCGGCAAAGCCCGCCAGATGAGCGATAGGTCGCTCCGCCTTTCGGTCCGGCGCATAGATATAGGCGACGCCCGGCGGGTCGCTCCCGTCCCATGGTCGGTCATCCCGCGCGTAGGCCCAGAGCTGCCCGGTCTTGGTCTTGCCGCGGCCGGGATCCAGCACCGGCGCCGTGGTCTCGTCGGCAAAGAGCTTGGGCGAGGCTTTCAGCTTCTCCAGCAGCCGCTCGTGGACCGGACGCAGATGCCAGGCGGCGCGGCCGACCCAGTCGGCGAGCGTGGAACGGTCGAGGTTGATACCCTGCCGGGCGTAGATCTGCGCCTGACGATAGAGCGGCAAGTGATCGGCATATTTGGAGACCAGAACCTGGGCGACCGTCGCCTCGGTTGGCAGGCCGCCTTCGATCAATCGGGCGGGCGCCGGAGCCTGCACGACCACGTCCTCGCAGGCACGACAGGCATATTTGGGCCGCCGCACGACGATCACGCGCAGTTGCGCCGGCACGATGTCGAGCCGTTCGCTGACGTCTTCGCCGATCCGATGAAGTCCGTTGCGACAGCATGGGCAGGCATGGTCCTCGATGTCGACGACCATCTCGATGCGCGGCAGATGCGGCGGCAGCGCACCTCGGTTCGCCCGCCGCTTTGCGGTACGCTCCCTGCGCGCGGCAGGATCGGCACGTTCGGCCTCTTCCTCGCCTGCCGCTTCGATCTGTTCGGCCTCCTCGAGGCCGAGGAGCAGTTGATCTTCGGGCAGGCTCTCGGCCCGGCGGCCGAAGCGGTGACGCTGCAATTCCTTGATGATCTGGGTCAGGCGAGCATTCTCGACATCGCGCGCCAGGACCATCGCCTTCAGCACATCCGGATCGTCGGGAAGCTGGTCCGCCGTCATCGCCATGATCGGATCAGACCATATTCGCCAGTTCCGGGCGACAGCGGAATCCAGGCTGATTCACTTGGTCGCGGATCAACCCGCCTGCGCCGGAGCGCGCGTCCGGCGGGCTTCATGGACGCGCCGCCAATCAAGCCCCTCAAGCAGCGCCGACAACTGAGCGGCCGTCAGCCGCATCACGCCATCCTGCACTTTCGGCCAGCGGAACTCGCCATCCTCCAGACGCTTCGCATAGAGGCAGACGCCGGTGCCGTCCCAGAAGATCAGCTTGATCCGATCCGTCCGTTTCGCGCGGAAGACATAGACTGCACCGCTGAACGGATCGGCACCCATCGTCTCGCGCACCAACGCAGCCAGCCCCTCCGCCCCCTTGCGGAAGTCCACCGGCTTCGTCGCCACCATGACCTTGACGGCGCCTGTCGGCCCGATCACGACGTTGCCTTCAGCGCACGGATCACCGCCGCAACCGTCTTGGCGTCGGCGCCGCGGCCAACCCGCATGGCGATGCCGTCGATCTCAAGCTCGATGACGCCAGCATCTCGGGCCGTCTTCCGCTTCCGCGGCTGTGCTGGACGCTTCGGCGCGGGTTCCGGAGGCGGCGCCGTCACCACCGCCGGCACGAAGGCCGGGGATTCCTGCTGCACCGAAGCCTGTTTGCGCGCTTCGCGCCGCCAGGCGAACACCTGCTGCGGCCTGAGACCATAACGCCGGGCGACTTCGGAAATAATTGCGTTCGGTTCCAGCGTCTCCGCGACGATCCGCGCCTTATCATCCATCGACCAGTGACGCCGGCCGCCAGCACCGTTGATCACCTCGAAACGCCGGGGCTGCCGCTCCGGGTCAAGCGTAAGGTCAAGTCCAGACACAGGCCTATCTCCGATCCCAATACAGGATCGGCAACCTCACAGATTGTGATCACCCCCGAAAGGTGGCCCGGAAACACCGCTTACGCCACATCCGCGAGACCGATTGGCCGAGGATATTGTCGACCTCGATCGGGAGATCGCCCTGGAAGCGGTTGATGATGGGCAAGTCCGGCGGCTGCGTGTTTCGGTAAATCCCGGACAGTGATGGTGGTGTACTGGCTGGGAATTATCGGAACCCCTGTCCGTCTTTTGCGAAATGCGCAGCGCCTTCAGACAATCATCGGCGTCAAGGTCACGCGAGCCGTATTATCGCCCCCGTCGCCGCGCATCCGGCGGTCCGCGAACCGTAGAAGCTGGTGAGCTACTTCGGCCTCAATCCGCGTGTGCGTCAGTCCGGGGCAAATCCCTTGGCACAATATGGCCGGATCAGCAAACATGGGCGTTCCCATGCCCGCGCCATGCTGGTCGAGGCCGCCTGGGCGGCGGCGCCCGGACGGTTCAGGGCCTTCTTCCTGCGCATCCGCAACAAGTGTGGCCATCAGGTCGCAGCCGTGGCGCTCGCCCGCAAGCTCGCGGTGTTTCTGGCATCTGCTGACAAAGGAGCAGGACTACTTCTGGGCTCGCCCGGCGAATTGTGGCGGCATAGCGGAGGCAGCTCGCTCTCAAGGTTGGCGCGCCGGGCGAGCGCGGTGTCGGTCGCCGCGGTTCGGCTTACGCCTCCAACGTCAAGGAGTTACGAAACAGCGAGAAAGCCGCGGCCGAGCGTGCCGACGAGCTGATGGTTGGGCATTGCCGGCCACGCGGGCCGAAGCGGCGCACGGACAGGCGAAGCCAATAAGCAAACACGCGAACCTGGAATTTTTGAGGTCAGGTTCTGGTCCTCGCGTCCAATGCCAATGCCTGCACGTCAATACCTCACCAATCCCGCGCAATTGGGCATGCCGCATTACACTGCACTCGACCCTTGAGCCGGAAAGATCGACTTAATCTCGAGGAATGCTGCCAAACCCTCAGGTCCGAGTTCCCGACCAACTCCGCTTCCCTTGACACCGCCGAATGGCGCGTCGATGTGAAGTGCGTAACGGTTGATGCCGACAACACCAGCCTCCACTCGGCGCGCAATCGCCATGCCCCGCTCGGGGTCGGACGTGAACACCGCACTACCCAGGCCATATGTAGTGCCGTTGCAAATCGCGATCGCCTCTTCCTCGTTGTGGTACGGGATCACAGACACTACCGGCCCGAAGATCTCCTCCTGCGCGATCCGCATAGATGGATCGACGTCACGGAAGACCGTTGGCTCGAGGTAATAACCAACGTCGAGACCCTGCGGACGCCGACCGCCGATAACGACCTTCGCGCCCTGTACGCATCCAGATGCAATGTACTCCTCTACGCGAACACGTTGCCGCTTCGCCACCAGTGGCCCGACCTGCGTCGCTGGATTGAGCGGGTGGCCCACGACTAGCTCTGCCACCTTGTTCGCAATTCCTGCGACGACTTCGTCGTACCTTGCGCGTGGAGCAAGGACGCGGGTCAGGGCGTGACAGATCTGACCACTGAACGGGATGCACGCCGGCGCAACTAAGGGGAGAAACGTGTCAAGATTGACATCCTCGAGCAGCAAGGCAGCCGACTTGCCGCCAAGCTCGAGCGTAACGCGCGCAAAGCGCTTGGCGCAGGCCAGTGCAACCTGGCGACCAGCGTGCGTTGAACCCGTAAATGACACTTTGTCGACACCCGGATGAGATGCAACCAATGCTCCTGTTTCGCGCCCGCCGAATACGATATTCACGACGCCGGGGGGAATGCCTGCCTCGTCTAGGGCTTCGGCGAGTAGGTATGAGTCCAGTGATGCTTCCGGTGAGGGCTTAACGACCGTCGTGCAACCTCCGGCCAATGCTGGTGCGAGCTTCCATGCGATTGCGCCCTGAGGACCGTTCCACGGTACGATCAATCCGGCAACACCTATCGGCTCTCTCCGAATGACAGTTCGCAACTCATGTCCTATGCGCTCGTATTCAACTTCTAGTTGATCAGCTAGCTTGGCATAGTAGCGATAAAATCTCGATGTGCCACTCCCACTCGATTGCACGGAGCTTACCAGGGGCATCCCGATCTGCGCCGTGACAACCGCGCCCAGATGCTCGGCGCGATCCTCGATTGCACGCGCGAGCCGACGTAAATAATGGGCTCGCTGCGACGGCGGCAGCTGCGGCCACCCGGAGTTCCGGAACGCCGCACGTGCGGCATCCACTGCCGCAGAAACGTCGTGCTTGTCGCCATTGGGGATTGTCGCAAATTCCAGCTCATCCGCCGGGTTCACGACCGGAATCCGAGCCGACGAATGGGCCGGCCGGAGCTCGCCGTCGACATAGATATACGCGTGCTCGCCTGTCATCAAGCTGGTTGTCGTGGTCATTGCTTTGCCTTTCGTCGCATGATCCTTTGGTTTCCACCTAACAGAAGAGTCCCATTTGGGATTCCCTTCGGCGGCGTCTGCCGGATGCGCGCAGGAATCTCGCTCACCGTTTCTTCGATTGATCGCCAGCGCCTGGCCCTCGACCGCACCCAGCCCGGCCTGCCCCATGAAGACAGGCAGGCTCGGCACCATGACCCACGACTACAAGCGCAATGGCACGATCACGCTGTTCGCCGCCCCGAGGTGCTCGACGGCACCGTCATCGGCAGGAACATGCAGCGCCACCGGCCATCAGGAGTTCATTCGCTTTCTCAACACCGGTCGATGCCGAAGTGCCAGCCGACAAGGCGGTTCACGTCATCCTCGACAACTACGCCGCCCATGAGCACCCTAAGGTGCGTGCCTGGCTCAACCGCCATCAGCGCTTCACCTTCCACTTCACCCCCACGTCTTGCTCCTGCGTCAACGCCGCCGAGGGCTTCTTCGCCAAACTGGGGGGCCTTCATTCTGTCGTCGCTGCAGTCGGCTATCGACCGCTTCCTCGCCGAGCACAATCGACAGCCCAAACCCTTCACCTGGACCGCCGACCCCAACAAAATCATCGCCGTCTTCAAACGTGGGCGCCAAATGTTGATTCAATCCACTAGGATCAGGGGATGCCCGCGACGCGTTCCAACCTTGCGGCCACCGCCTATACCTCCGGAGCCAAACTCAATCCGGTGCCAAAACCAAGGCCAGCGTTAAGGAACCTAGTGCCACGTCGACAGCTAGCGCTCCTAGGTAGACCTCTGCTTCAAGGCCAAAGGTTGTGCAGCTTTCTTGGAGTGGCAGCCTTGGCACGCTCGACCTCTGCTCTGGGTAAACGGTCGACAAATTGAGCCAGCACTAAGCGGGCAACCACTTCCGGATCGACCGCCGGGTCTCCCTGGACCCCGAGGCGGATCCGATCGAGAAATGAATTCCGGTTTCTGGCTTTGGCGCGGCCGCCGGGATGCCAACCCTCGTAGTAAAAGCCGCGAAGCAAGGCTGGCAAGCGAGCGCCCATATAAACGGCGTGCTCGCGATCCAGGCAGTCGCGCAGAGCGTGCAGCGTCGCAATCAGGGCTTGGTAGACCCGTTCGCGATCGTGCCAGCGAAGTCGCCACATCAGATCGCTGATCCAATTCTGAGTTGCTTCTAATGCGTTGTTGAAATCATGCCTCGCGTACATTAGCTTTTCTCATGTCCTTGAAGGTTGTCAGGATCTCGGAATGAGCCTCATCGGCCGTGAGGTTGACCTGGTCAGCGACTAGCGCTGCGAAGAAGAGGACTATAAAAATCGGCTTCATCCGCAGCGAGCGAGCGATGCATGACATATGGCCCCCTTGGAAAAGCGGCCTTCCGGTAGCGAAGTAGTCCCAGAGGAAAGCTGGAGTTCATCCAGATTAATCGCTCAGTTTCCGCCCTCAGAAATCCTCGCCTCAGCGCAGCGCTAGGATCTCGTTTGGCGCAATCTAAACAATTGGCAGTCCTAGCGTGCCTCATTCCAAGAGCCTATAGGAGGCCGGTCATACGCGACGGCCCTACTCACAGAGTTCTTTTAGGGGTTCACGTCAGCGTGTGCTACGTCGTGGCCGCAGTTTGTTCACGCTTCATCAAGCCGAACGCCTACTGCAACTCACGCGCGCGCCCGGCCCCATTCCCCTTTTCCCATATTGACTCGTAGTTTCGCAGCATCATCTCCGCGACACCAAAGGTGTGATTGCCTTGCCGCGAAGCCAGGCGAGCGTCGATGTCTGGATATATAAAGAAGGGAAGAGAAATTCGTTCGGTCGGGCCACTGTGCACCACTTGATGCGGCGTACTCTTGAACCGGTTATCGCTCAAGACCTGAAGCATGTCGCCCAGATTGACCACCAGACTGTCGGGGAGGCTAGGCGCCGGTATCCAACGCCCGTGGAACCATACCTGCAAGGAGCGAATAGGGAGTTCCTCCTGGAGCAGGAGCGTGAAGAAACCATTATCGGTATGCTTAGCGGCCGCCCCGCCAGTAGACGGGTACCGGATCACGCGTTGCAGAACCGTCGGCGGGCTGAAATGACGTCGGAACCAGCCTTTTTCCATATCGAGCAGGTCGGCCAGCGCGTTCCCGAGCTGCGGCACAACCCCATTGAGCACGGTAGCCTGCAAAGCAAGCAAGCTTCGAGCGAAACCAGGAGCCAAGGCATCATCCGGAAGGCATGTGCGTCCGGCGAACGGACGCCGGTCGTTTTCATTCTCGATTCCGAGGTCGAACATTTCCTTTGGATCCGGGCCGGCCTCGGGATGTAGCATTTCACCGTGCAACGGACTGTATCCACGGGCGGTGGTGGGGTGGACGTTTTGGAAGGCGTGACCATAGCGTTCCTTGGTAGCCAGTGGCAACGCGAAGAAACGCCGGGAGGCGTCGATCGCTTCTGCGATCTGTTCCTTCGGGATTCCGTGCTCGATAAGGTAGAAGAACCCGTACTCCTCGCAGGCCGTGCGTAATCGCTGTTGCTCTTCCCGTCGAGTTGCATCGGATGACAGTTTCGCCAATGAGATTCGCGGTAGCGTAGCCATAGTCGCTCCTTTGTCGGCCCGTGCCCATGTGGGGATGTTTAAGACAAATCTGCATACACGAATTTATTCTCTATCGCAGCGAATATCTCATAGACTACCGGAGCCGACAACAGGAAATATATTAATATTGTTCAGCCTTACTGTCGCATTTATTTAATATTCATTTAATATCCATAACATACAAGTCTATGGCCTATCGACTACAAATGGACAACAGCACTTTCCGGCAGTGGCAAAGGCTGTTCTACGCGAAGATCGCCCAACGTTCACGCTGGCCGCGTCTGGACGTCGCGGACGCAGCGTATCGCTTTGCGGTCTCGACGCAGACGAGTGCCCGCCATGACCGCCATGCTTCAGTGGGTTAGCAATGCGGAACACCAAGCATAAGTATGTATGTTATAGGGACGGGAGTGAAAGCGGCGCCAATTTCCACCTCTTCGGGAATTGTTTGGCATTTGGCAGTTCGTCAGTCCCGACCAACTTGGCGAAAGACGCATCCCGCCAAGCCCTCATCGATGAAGTTTGATCACCTCTTTGCTGACCATTCCCCGCCTTCTTTCAAAATGGCATCAGCCATCTTCTCAGCCACCATGATTGTTGGAATGTTTGTATTGGCGCGGGGGCAGAATGGCATCACAGAAGCGTCGGCAATCCTCAAACCCGAAACGCCACGAACCCGGCCCGACGGATCGGTCACCGCAACAGGGTCCGAGGCTGGCCCTATCCTGCAACTCGACGTCGGATGCCAATTGCCGGTCACGTTCTGTCGGACAAACCGATCCAGATGCTCCTCGTTGTCGATCAGATCTGAAATGCTCCGTCCATTGGTGATGACATGCCTAATGAGGGCGCGGCGCAAGCGCGGAGAACTGTCCATGAGCAGAGCCAGCACCGACGTAAGCCCGTAATTAATGCAATTTACCTTGCTAACCTGCTTCGCTCGCGCATTCCAAGCTGACGGGAACGGGTCGAGCCCCACCCCCGAAAGGGAATCTTGCAGCAGAAGGCGGCCCACGAAACGGAATCCCTGCTTCAGTCGCTCGGCATCCCGCTGGTCGCTCAACCAGTTGAAATCTACCTCCGGCTCAACGGCATGAGAGCGATCCTTGAGGACGATGGTTCCTGCTGAATAAGTACGGTTGACCCACACGTAAAGGGAGCCGAGGCGCTTGCCGAGCGGGTGCCAGGCCGACTTGGCAACCGCCGATACCGCCATGTCTGTCGAAGGACACCCATTGTAGCCTGACGAGTAACGGGCATGCATCTGAATGTGCCCGCTAACATTGGATGCCATGCGATCGCGCCGTTTCAAATACGCCGAAACGGCGATCCCTGGATGTTCTTGAAGGTTCTGGCCCACACCTCTTACATCTGCAACCACCGGAATACCGAGCTTTGTCAGTTGCTCGGCCGGGCCGATCCCGGAGCGCAACAATATCGCGGGCGAGTGGATGGCTCCGGCGCAGAGGATCACCGTCGAGGCGCGAAACGACGGCCGCCCGAACTTGTTTTCCGTCTCGACGCCAGTTATGGCGCATCCTGAAAAGGCCAGCCGCACAACCGTCGTTTCGGGCAGGATTATCAAATTGCGTCGACGACGAACACTCTCGGACAAGTAAGCCATCGCGGCGGAAACGCGATGCCCATTTCGATTCGTCAAGGGAACAACCGAGTATCCATCACCAAATTCACCGTTGAAGTCTGGCCTGAAATGAAGACCCTCATTTTCATACGCTTTTGACACTGCTCGGATAAAGCCGGACCAGTCTGATTGCCGCACTCGTCTGATTGGTAGAGGACCAGCCCTGCCGTGAAATTCACCGCCAAAATCCAGATCACATTCGAGACGACGGAAATATGGTAGAACCTCATCCCAACTCCAGCCCGCTGCACCGCTTGCGGCCCAGTCATCGTAGTCCTCGGGACCACCGCGGTTGGCCACCTGGGCATTGATGCTGGAGCCGCCCCCCATGACCCGGGCCTGCTCGTAATGGATGGGCTTGCGGCCATCCCGAACCGTGGTCGCGTCGAGTGAAGGCCATTGATAATCAGGATTAAAGTAAGCACGTGTTGGATTGCCGTCCAGGATGTCGTTAGGGACCGCATTCGGGGGCGTATCGGGACCGGCCTCGATAAGCAGTACGCGGCGTCCATCGGTGGATAGCCTACTCGCCATGACGGATCCAGAGGAACCGCCACCGATCACGATATAATCGAAAACCAACACAAGCCTCCACCGTTGTATGATGCTTAGACGAGAGACAAGGGGCGCTATCGGCGCTCCTCAGCAAAGCGATCACTCGTCATCCAGCAAAATACTTGCTGGTGCCGCCGAAAATCCACACCACACTCTAGTAGTTGGTGAGAGGCCGAGAATCAGCTAGGATGGACAAGCATGGAATGAACGTCGCTACAGCTGCGTGACGGACGAAATCCAGTAGATCGAGTAGCGGAACTTCTCTCCGAGAGATCGTGATTTCATTCGACCTGTCAGTGTCCGTTCCAAAAAGAGGTGAGTGATTTCAGCGGGTTGTGGTTCGGTCGGATTGCCGACATTCGACTGAGATCACGGTGCCAAAAGCTCGGCAAGCTCACGCTGGAAATCATCAAGCGCTCCGACAAGGCCAGAGGCTTAAGCTTCTGCCCCGCCGCTGGGTGGTGGAACGCACATTCGCCTCGCTCGGGCGATGCAGAAAGGCTGGCGAAGGACTCGAGCGTACATTGCTTCCGCCGAGGCATGGGTCTTCATCGTAAATATCAGCCTCTCCCGTAGGCTCGCAAGACTTTAAAATCTCGGCACTCATTCCAATTCAGACGCTCAGATAGGGAAATTCCCGTAGGCAGCAACGAGCCGTCTACCGACCCACGATCAACACGCAGCGGTCCGCATGCGACCTGCGGATGTTCTCACAGTCCCCTGCTCGCGCCGGGCACGTTGTGCCACCGCTGAACGGGACTGTGTGCGATCGCGGTTGTTTTACCGCGTGACACTCGGACAAGCGACGATCCTGGGAGCGGATTCCTATGTTTAATGCACTTACTGTTGCTCCGCTAAAAGGTTGGAGGTGATCAGGATCGATCCCTTCTCGTAGCGCCGTGACACGAGTTGGAAGAACAGGTGGGCGGCATTGGCCTCGAAGGGCAGATAGCCCAGTTCGTCGATGATGAGCAGTTTCGGCCGCGACAGGATCGCAACTGCTTGTCGAGCGAGCCGTCGCTGTGGGCCTTGGCCAGCGTCGCCACCAACGTAGCAGCCGTGATGAACTGCACGTTGTAATTCTGGCGGATCGCCTCGCGGCCGAGCGCCACGGCCAGATGGGTCTTGCCCGTGCCGGGTAGGCCGAGGAACAAGAGCGTGTCGCCGCGCGCCGGTACGCTCCGAAACCGCAGGAAAGCGCCTTCCATGCCTTCGAATCAGTCGGCCTGGCGTTGCCTCAGCGAGGCCCGGATGTGCATTCGGCGCGAATAGCCAAGCGTCCCGACAAACACATGGATCCGCACCCGCTCGCCGCCGATCCTTACCCGCGTGTCGCCGAAGTGGATCTGCATCTGATGACCCGGCGCCGTCTCGAAGCGCACCGTCGTCAGCTTCTGCGCTTCCTACTCGCGCCGCCATTGTCGAACCCGAAGTTCTACCGAGCGCAGCCTGTTGACGATGCCATGCTCGCTCTCCAACTCCTGCCGAATGACGTCCGCATTCCCGTGGTGGCGAAAGAAACGCTCCCGAAGCCAATCGTCCAGACCATCAAATGCTGTCCGAAGCACGGGCTGGCGATACGCTACAACGCCACCTTCACGCAGTTATCGGCGAACCGTGTTGCGCGCGTATCCAAACTCCTGCGAAATTCGTTTCACTCCCCAGCCTCGTTCGTGCAGGCCTAACATGGGCAAAACTTCTTCCCCCGACCGCATCTCCTCAACCCGCATCGTTCCAGACAATGCAGGTTGCGATGAAAACTCTCTCGTCATCGATTCTTCCTCTCAAAAGAGAGGGGTCAGTTCTTCGTTTCGTTCGGGGTTCAATTTCTCATTTCGCCCGACAAAAGCGGGCGTCAACTACCAGATGCGGTGGTGTCGGTGCCTTCCCGCAAACTGTAGAAGACATGGTGTGTTCAGCGCAGTGATCCGGGTGCATCGACATGCAGAGCAACGTCACGACCTTAGAGCTTTCCAGATGCATCTGTGCGGCAGACGAGTTAGCACGCAAGGTGGGCCTTCATATTACGATGGGCGACGATTTTGAGGAGTACGTTGGGATAACCAGCAGACTTCCCGGGAAATCACCTACGTACCCAAGCTTCCGTCCCGACTGCTCTGATCTTCCGCCTGGAAAGGCCTTTTGGATCGTCGGACGGGACCGGGAGGGAAGTGTAGCTCACGTCCAAGCAATGCGTTTAGATCATCTGTCAAAGACGGACGTTGCTGAACACCTTGAGTCGTTGAGAGCATGGTTCACGGATCCTATCCTAAAAGCCGGCCCCGGTTCCTCGTCTCGCTGCGACGCGCCCACCGCACGCAGCATAAGCGGGCTGGTCGCCTATCATGGCGACATCTGGTTGCGCGAGGACTATAGAGGCCGCGGTCTCGCCACCTTTATCGGTCGCATTGCATTTGGACTGGCTTGGGCCAAATGGGCGCCCGACTTCATCTATGCGCTGGTTGCCGACTGGCACATAGAAAGACGCGTAGTCCATCAGTATGGGTATCTACATCAGGAGCCACACGGATCAGTCCTGCACTTGCCGGCGCACGGGATAGTTGATGACGATTGGCTCGTTTGGCTGACGCGACACGAGCTCTTGAATAGGTTTCGTACTTCCGCATTGCGAGCGCTTGATGAGAGTACTGTGGCGTTAGCCGAATTATGATGGACAACACCCAGTTGGTCGAACGCCGCCAAGCTGCGTTGGCGGATCGAGCGAGACTATCAGGAACTCAAGCAGGAGCTGGGACTAGGCCACTACGAAGGCCGAGGTTGGCGGGGCTTCCACCACCACGCCAGTCTCTGTATCGCCGCCTATGGCTTCCTGGTCTCTCTGAGACAGACGATTCCCCCCTCAACTCCAGCTCGCTCCCAGGGCCGCCAAACATCTGGTCTTCCCGACGGCCATCGACCCCGCGGATCCTCCGACCCGACCAGAGCGGCACGTCCCGACCTCGATCCCGACCATCCGGCGACGCCCGACTGTGGCCCTGGCCAACCGCCTGCAACAATGTCGATAGCATAAGGGCCATGAACAGCCCGCGTCAGACTCGCAACTTATGACCCAGTAAGACTAAACTAGTCGTCGCCGGTTGGAAGTTCATTGGCTGTCGCCGCCTCCTCGGTTTCAATAATTCCGTAGCTTATTGCCTTGATAGCAGCGACCGTCCTGCTACCCGTTCCCAATTTCCTCATCACGTTCTTCACATGAAAATTCACAGTGTTTTCAGATATACTGAGAATCTTTCCGATTTCCCACGACGATTTACCTCTGGCGGTCCACAGTATGCACTCTCGCTCTCTAGTGGAAAGATCGGGAATTTCTTCGATCGGAGGGCGTTCCATAGTCTCTGCTCCGCAGCCTTTTGCACCGAATATTGTCGATGGCGCACAAAGCATGCCAGCTCTTAGCCTGGTCTAGAATCTCTCCCGTAATGGCTGCGGGGGGCTGAAAGGCGAACGAGGAAGCGAGTAATGCAGCCGTGCGTATGAACAACACGATGCCCCCGCGGATGCTGCCGAATCGAAGGGCCCAATGCTGGCAAAGCTGGTGGTGCGCCTGATTTCTTGACCGCGTCGGCGCTAGCTCGCAGTTCAACGGCAGGAGGCGCGCCATGATACGTGAGAAGGGGCCCTTCTGCACATCGTTGGAGCAGCACCCTGCGACAGTCGATCCGTGACGGCATCTGGTGCTCGGCTAGAGCATATCCTGTGCTGTTCATATCTTGCGGCTTTCGAGTAGTCGGCACATTGCCGTGAAGTGAAGGTCCGGAGCCGTCCGAGCGGTAACGAACCCGCCTCGCCGTCCGCTCGCCTTCGTCTCGATTGCCTCCGTCATCTCGGGCTGCAGACCCTCCAGCGCTGCAGTCTGCAATACCTTGCGAAAGCCATCCTCATCCGACAACAGCGACGCGTTCACTCACCTCTCCTCACTCTGATTTCTCGATTGGCACTTCCCCTTCCACTGGAATCAGTGATTGCAACTTCACCAGCGTGCCATGGCCGCTCTCGCCTCAGAGCAATCGCCGTTAACTCTCCAGACCACCCGGTAGTGCTGCTCGTGCGCGCCCTGCGGATGGTCAACTGCCTAGCGGCCGAAATCGGCCAGGCCAACGTCCTGTCCAACAACCGACCGGCGCACGGCGCGCGTGCGGGTGAACAGATCGAAGAGCTTGCCCCCTTCGCCCCAGCGGATCGCTCGCTGCAGGAACGACAGATTTTCCGAGAACCGTACAAGCATTTCGACGATGGCGTCCTTGTTGTCCAGGCAGACGTCGCGCCACATGGTCGGGTCGGAGGCGGCAAGACGGGTGAAGTCGCGAAAGCCGGAAGCAGAATACTTGATCACTTCGGACTTGGTCGCCGACTGCAGATCGTCGGCGGTGCCGACGATGTTGTAGGCGATGATGTGCGGTAGATGCGAGACGATGGCCAGCGTCATGTCGTGATGCTGCGGATCCATGGTGTCGATGTTGGCGCCGCAGCGGCGCCAGAATTCCGACAGCCGTTCCAGCGCGTCCGGATCGGTGTCGGGAACCGGCGTGAAGATGCACCAGCGATTGTCGAAGAGGTCGGCGAAACCGGCGTCCGGTCCGGATTTCTCAGTGTCGGCTAAAGGATGGCCGGGGATGAAATGCACGCCTTCGGGCACATGCGGCTGCATCTGAGCGATCACCGATGACTTAGCGGAGCAGACATCGGTGAGGATAGCGCCGTTCATGAGCGCTGGTTGGATTTCCTCAGCCACGGCGCCGCAGGCTCCGACGGGGACTGAGACGATGATAAGGTCAGCCCCGCGCGCCGCTTTTCTCGCGTCGGTCGTATAGTCATCGCCGAGCTTCAGCTCCTTCGCGCGCTTTAGAGTCTCGGCGCTACGACTTGCAACCGCGATGTGGCGAGCAAGGCCTTCGCGGCGGATGACGCGGGCCAGCGAAGAGCCGATCAGGCCGATGCCCACCAAGGCGATGTTTTCAAACATGGGTTTCGACATGACTAGTTTTTCAGTGAGTGCCAACTAGGACGTCAGCCCCGACAAGCGCCGCTAAGTATAGCCGCGCGACGTGAGATGAGCGTCAACGCTCTATCTTATCCAGGTGACCCCCCAAAAGACTGCCCTCTCCAGTTCTTCTGCGCGATCATCTCCAGGCTGGTGGCAACTGCGGCGGTGCGGAGGTGGGGGCTGTTGATTGTCATTGTTCCCCACGTGTCGGAAATGGTGAGATCGACCAACTAATTAAGTCGACGGCAGATTGAAGTATCGCGGCAGTCCGAGTTTGGCTCGGTGAAACGGCGATGACATGTCCCATTCGGTCTCGGTAATCGCCTTTCCTCACAATCGGGGTCTTGGGTCCAACATACAAATCGACCTCTACGACACCTGGTATTTCAGCTGCACGAAGGTCACCACGAATGCGATCTAGGGTGCCATTGCGATCAGCGATCAGGAACCGCACGCCCGCCGCTTGTGAATGCGTTCTCCGCAAATTCAATCCTTCACCGATGACAAGCTTGAGGTGTTCGGCGACGAGATCAATACCGCAACTCCGCTGAACCAGTCGAGGGTTGGCTCCGCCCGCAAGACGCGGATTGACTTCAATAACTACTGGCCCACGCGCGGTCCACGCTAACTCAACGAATGAAGGCCCCCAGCCAAGGTTGAGAGCTTGCATACAGCTGAGCGAAACACGGGAGATCCGTTTATACTCCTCATCAGTCAGCGAGGCCGGGTGAGTGTACCCACGACAAACGAAATGCGGTGGGGGGCCGTCTTCCACGGCACAAATCCCAACGATTTGAGCTCCCATTATGTCCGCGCTAAAGTGTGGTCCTTGTGCGAATTCTTCGACCAGTATCCGCGGCGAGGAGGAGGGCCACATGTGGTTCTCGCCCAATAAATAGGTTGTATGCTCGGCCAGCTCATTGGCGTCGCGGCACAATCGAACCCCGATGCTACCATGGCCCACGGTTGGCTTGAGAACGACGGGAAGGCCGATCTCCGCGACAGCGCTTTCGATCTCCGTCGCATTGGTCCCCAAGCGAAAAACAGGGATTGGAACGTTGGCGTGCTCAAGGAGCTGACGTTGAACAAATTTGTCACAACATTGCTCGATCGATGTTGGGTTCGGTCCCGGAAGATCGAAATATCGGCAAAGCTTGCCAACGGTTCCGTAAACCAACTCATCAGCGCTCGTAATACCAGCAATGGTATAGGTCGCATTTAGCCGGGAACATTCGCGGATCAGCGCGTCGAAATTGCTTGTATCGACACGGATTTCCTCACACCCGCCCGCCGCGAGATAGTCGTGCCGAGCGGGATCAGCCGCTAGAGTAATTGGGTAAAGCCCAAGACATTGGGCTGCTTTCACGTAGAGAAGGCCGTTGCTCCTTGTGCCCTCTACCAGGATGAGCGCCCTTTTTGACATTGTCTTTGACCCTCCTCTGCGTGCTGCGCAGCTGTCGAAATCCGGTCAGTCACCGCGACATCCGACGTCAGGTCCACCAGACAACAAGATCCGGCCGCGCAAATCCGAAAAAGCTGTTCAGCACCAGGCGACGCTTTCCGTTGCCTGATTGACCGGTGACCCCATGAACGAAACCGCCATCAAGTAGGGCGATATCCCCGGCTTTGAGCTGGATTTCGCGACTAGGCACCGCATCGAGATAAGCTGCGGAGTAGGGATATCCGGTGTTCTCCACGCCCTGCGACCTTCGATCCGCGACCGTCGGCTTGTGACTCCAGAGCCTCAAGTTTCCACCTTCATCAGGCACGCTGGGATAAAAGTTTAGTGCTGCGACGATGTTGTGCGCCACCGCAGAAAGCTCGTAATCGTTCCCGGCACGTAGCACTTGAGCGACATCGTCGTGAGGGTCCAAAGAATACGTGCCGCTGCCAGACCAGCTGAGACCGCGACAAACATTGGCCTTGCCATGTTCTGAACAGGCCAGCCGCAATTCAACGCCCTGTTTGTGAAGCTCGCGCTTTAACGCGTCGAATATGGCTCTGACCGGGTCGACTAAGTTGCCAAAAAGGGCGTCAACGTACGGCCGCGCATTTTCCGCCTCCTTGAAATAGGTGGCTGCATCCTTCCTGTAGTGGGATGCGCCCACATATTGTCCGGGGACGCCGTCTTTACGCTCCTTGAGCCCGGGACTGCCAACAAAGTTCGTGGTGACCTCCTCTGCTACTTCGGTGCTGAAAGCTCGCTTGATGTGCAGTGCCGTGATCTCACCCTTCATCACCGAGATGATCTCCGCAGTGCTAATCGAGCCGGTTCGTTCTTTGATTGTAAGAGGCGAGATGGCCGGCGTTTGAGCTACTTGGTTAGTCGCCATTGGTTTTCTCCTGTAGTGCATGATCGAGGATGGCAATGCCGTGATCGAGTTCGTCATCTGAGATGGTTATTGGCGGAAGGACTTTGACAACGTCGCGATTTGGCCCCGAGGATTCGATCAGCAAGCCGTTTTCGAACGCGACATCGTGCACACGGCCAACATCGGCCTGTGAACGGCACTTGAGGCCGGCCATCAGACCACGGCCGCGCTTTTGCTCGATGCACTTGGGGAATTTCGCAACGAGGCGATCAAGGTGTTCTTGAAGCTTGACGGCCGTTCGCTCGACGGCTGTAGTAAACTGCCTATCGGACCACATTTTGCACATGGCCGCGGAAGTCACGAAGGCGAGATTATTGCCTCTGAAGGTCCCACTATGTTCTCCCGGATTCCATATGTCCATGTCGGGGCGAATCAGAACTATGGACAGCGGATTACCTGAACCGCTTAGGGATTTGGAAAGGGTCACAATGTCGGGTTCGATTTTCGCGAACTCAAACGAGAAGAAATCGCCCGTTCGTCCCGAACCTGCCTGAATGTCATCCACGATGAAAACAACGTCGTGCTTACGGCAAATGCGCTGAATTTCTGAGAGCCAAGGTGCGGATGCGGTGTTCATGCCACCTTCTGCCTGGATGGGCTCCAGGATGATTGCGGCCGGCTTTTCTATCCCGCTGCCTGGGTCGCCCAACACGTGATCGATGTAACTCGCGGAATCGAAAGTTTGGTTTGGATAGTTCTCGTACGGGACACGGATCACATCGTGGCGAGCAACGCCGCCAAGCTGTCTGGTTGACGCTGAACCCGACACCGCTAAGGAGCCGAGCGACATGCCATGGAACGAATTTGTGAAGGCCATGACACTCGAGCGGCCGGTATATTTTCGCGCCAGAGCCAACGCCGCTTCGTTGGCGTTTGTCCCGGTCGGCCCAGGAAACTGTATCTTATAAGAAAGGCCCCGGGGCTTCAGGATCGACTCGACAAACACTTCGATAAAATCACGCTTTGCGGCCGTATACATATCAAGCGACAAAACTATATTTTTATCGGCGAGGTATTTAATTGCCGGCGCCATAATATCTGGATTATTGTGGCCGTAGTTGAGCGCACCGGAACCAACAATGAAATCAATAAAAGATTTGCCCGCCTCGTCCCAGGTTGTCGCTCCCAGAGACTTAGTAAAGACTGTTGGAAACGATCGCCCATAGCGACGAACGTTCGACTCGTAAGCTTCGAAAATGTCGATGTCCATGAAAGGGCCTCTCTGTATACGGCTTGCGATCAACGCTGCAGGTTCTATGTTCACGCATTCCAAACCATTGAGCCAGACAACTAGCTACGGCCAATCTCGGCTTAAAGCGAACGTATCATTGTCAGCGACTTGCATTCGCAAAGACTCTGTAAATTTGTTTGACGAATCTGTTGCAGCGCTTTGGTATCGATAGCGTGAGAATCAGTACCCGCCTTTGCGGCAATGCTATCGGCGGCGTTGTTGGCGGGGACGACCGGCTGTAACTGACCGCGGCTTCTAATCGGGCCGTGGCGGTGATTGCGCTGTTAGCTGGCGGCGCATAACCCCCTGGCTTCACGGCATTTACAATGCCTCAATAGGTCCTCGCGAGGTGACGGCCGCACTGTAGGCCACCCCCTGAGCAGGCGAGTTGTATTCGGCACCCACGAGCTGACGCAGACGGCGCCTGCTTCGAGAAGGCGCGATCGAAGCGGTTATCGACAAGCCCGGTGTTCGCCATCGCACCATGTGGTGACGACGGCGCGGCTTTTGGAGCGCAGCGCGACTAAGAGTTCCCACCGGGTCTGCATTCATATGATCGAAAATGCTGGCTTAGGCGACGACACCGGCTGTCAAACGCCATCCGGAACTGCCCCCTTTGCGTCATGAAGAACTGCCCCCACCTTCGGGTTCATGATGTCGGTTGAAGGTTAGTTCCGTCGGTGACGGGCCGGAGGGAGGCGGAGCCGACCGGAGGCCTGTCACCGACGGGCGGCCTGATGAGGCCGCTGTTTCGCTTGGCGCGGAGCCGGTAGCTGTCGCCGCGGATGGTCAGCACGTGGCTGTGTTCAAGAGCCGGTCGAGGATCGCGGTCGCGACCACCGGATCGGCGAACACGGTGCCCCATTCGGCAACGCTGCGGTTCGACGTGATCAGCATGGCGCCGGTTTCATAGCGCCGGCTGACCAGCTGAAAGAACAGGTGCGCCGCGTCGGGCTCCAGCGGCAGGTAGCCGAGCTCGTCGACGATCAGCAGCTTTGGTTTCGACAGCGCCAGCAGTTTCTCGTCCAGGCGCCGCTCGCCGTGCGCCTTGGCGAGGCCAGCGACCAGCGTCGTCGCCGTCGTGAACTGCGCTGTATATCCGGCCAGGATCGCCTCTCGCCCGAGCGCGATCGCCAAGTGCGTCTTGCCGACGCCCGTCGGGCCAAGCAGCAGCACGTTCTCCCCGTTGGCGATCCAGCGGGACGCGGCCAGGTCGCGGATCTGCTTGGGATCGATCGACGGCTGTGCCTCGAAGTCGAAGCCCGCAAGCTCCTTCACGGCCGGGAAGTGTGCGAGCTTCAGCGCCATCTCGATGCGGCGGTGATCCTTGCGCGCGATCTCACGCTCGCACAGCAGCATCAGCGTCTCGCGCATCGATAGGTTCGCGCGCGCCGCCTCGTCGAGCAAGCTGTCGAGCTGGTCGCGGATGCCGAAGAGCTGCAATCGCATCAGCATAGCGTCGAGCGGATCGATCGGTGCTTCGGTTGCTTTGTTTGCGCGCGCCATCAGAAGCCCCTCCGATCGCTGCGCAACAACGAGGGCGCTTGCGACGACGCCGGCACCACCGATGCCGCAATCTCCGCTCGGCAGACAGCGCCATTGCGACCGGCAACCCCGTCGAGGTGGGTGGAATCGACGATCCGCAGACGGCGGCCCTGCGATTGCCTGTGGACCGCAACCTCACGCATGCCATGACGGATGCGCACCTCGCCAGCCGCGACCGTCACTGCGACGCGCTCGCCGATCAACCGCCACGGCACCGAGTAGCTGTTGGTATCGACCTCGACGGCGCAATCGTTGCCGACGATGTGGCTCAGTTCGCGCAACAATCCGAACGACGGCCGCCCGCTGAGCGGCTTCAGACGGTGCGCCTCGTCACGCTCGAAGCGGGCCATTGGCGCCTCGCCGGTCGTGCCGTGGATACGCGCGTTCGCCACCTCGCGCTCCCACCTGGCGAGATGCGCCTCGAATGCCTCCCAGTTCGTGAAGGAATGACCCGCGATCGCGTTCTTCTTCACATAGCCGACGCCGCTCTCGGTCTTGCCCTTCGTGCGCGCCCGATACGGCGCGCAGGCGCGAGGACGGAAGCCCCAATGCTTTGCGAACGCGATGAGCTTGTCGTTGAACTCAACCGACCGGCTCGCCGCGTCGTGGCGCACGACGAGCGCGCGCGGATTGTCCATCAGAACTTCCTCCGGCACGCCGCCGAAGCTCGTGAACGCGCTCTCGATCCCGGCGAACCAGTGCTCCTGCTTCTCGGCCCGGAAGGCACGCACATGCAGCCGTCGCGAATGCCCGAGCGTCGCCACGAACACGAATGCCTTGATCTTCGCGCCGCCGATCTCGACCAGACGCTCGCCGAAGTCGATCTGCAGCTGTCGCCCCGGCGGCGTCTCGAACCGCGTTGTCGCCAGCGCCTCGGCCCTCAGCGCCTGACGATAGGGCTGCACGGCGCGTTGCCGTGTTCGCCGGCTGACCGCCAAGCCTTTCTCGGCCAGCAGATCCTGGCGCACCACATCCGCATTGCCGCGATGCCGAATGAACCGCTCGCGTAGCCAACCCTCAAGGCCGTCGAGCCGTTTCGGCCGCTCCGGCGACTTGAACGGCTTCACGCCGTCCGCCGCCACGTAGACCTTCACCGTGTGATGGCTGCAGCCCAATTGCCGCGCGATCCGCTTCAATCCCCACCCGCACGCCTTCAGGCGCAACATCTCCGCCACATCGTCCGGCGTCTTCATCACCTGCCCCTGTGGATCACTCCACGACGGGCTTTCCGTGATTCGTTGTTCGTTCATTTGCTCTCTCCTCAGCTATCCACTGAGGGGGCAATTCCTCGTGGCGCCGAGGGGGCAATTTTCCATGACGCGCGACAACCGGCGATTTGTCCGATGCCGCTTTGTGCGCCAGGTTTCACTCTGTCCGACATCCGACAATTGTTGCATGTTCGACGGGCGTCAATCCGCCAATCCCTTATTTTAATCCATTTTTTCTTCTCTGGCACGCTCTGTGCACGTTGCTTGCGACCGCATCAGCAAGAAAATAGTCCCATGATCACAGTCACTGAAAACGCCGTCGCCGCCGTCAAGGCCGCGCTTTCCCGCGCCGAGGAACCGACGGAAGGCTTTGCATCATGGTCGAGGCAAGCAGCTGCGCCGGCCTCAAATACCCGAGGGGTCTGGAAAGCGTCTCGCGCGAGGGGATGCCGTCATGGAGACCGACCGGATCAATGGTGTCGGTCGACGCAAGCTCCCAGCGCATCTGGCCGGCATGACCGTTGACTTCGTCACGGACCTGGAGTGCTCCGGCTTTGTCTTCGACAATCCCAACACGCGGGACCAATGCGCTTGCGGCAAGTGCTTCGGCTAACCGCCACCATGATAAGGATCGGCGCCATGCGGTATGACACCGACAACGTCTACCACTTCAGCGACAAGGTCTATTTCATCAACCCGAACATTGTCGGCGCTTTGGTAACCCCAAATGCGGCCAGCGAGGTCGGCGCCGTCGTCTGCGGCGATGGGCTTAAATTGACGATGGTTTCGATCGCAAGAGGCAGACGATCACCGCCGCAACATTCCAGACGTTCGGCCGCGGCTCGGCCATAACCGCATCCTCGACATTTACCGAATTCATCGTCGGCAAGATGATCGATGAAGCCCTTCAGATCACCGATCAGGACATGGCGAATTTTCTCGCCGCCCTGCCGCCGCACACGACATACTCATCGCTCGACCGCCTCATCCTGGAGCGCGGCTTGCGGCTGATGAGCGAGTTCTTCCGTACTGTGAGGCAGGCTTCCGAGCAGACACCAGGATTCTCACACCTCGTCCTCGTCAAGGCGTCGTCGCCATGAGTGACTTGATAGCCGCGTTTCTCGTGGTGACCAGAGACCCTTCCCCGCAGCCTCCGCCCGCTGAAACCTGATTCCGCGTGGAGTTCGGGCGGGTAGGTTTTCGGCATCGGGCCACGATGGTGGAACGAGCTGCAAAACGTGCAGTGGGACATTTCCCACCTTTTGCCGCGTCTCATAAGCCGGCAGCGATGTTCCCTTGGCTGCTTAAGCAATGTCAAATGTGGTTAAGGAAATTTTCTACACCCTTCAAGGTGAAGGACGAAATGCCGGGCGGGCTGCCGTATCGTTTCGCCCGCTGTAACCTTTGGTCGGGACGTGAAGGCGAACGGGAAAGAGCATTCTGCGGATTCTGCGACACTGATTTCGGTCGTGTCCCGTCAGGCGGTATAGCTCGACGGCAAAGCCGCTCGCGATCGCGCCGTTAGTAGCGCTGTAGCGAGTGCGCGGCGTGTCGGTGGTCATCGGGGCTTTGCGGTAGGGTTTGGTTATTGACGCCAACCCATTTCGGAAGGACCACTGATGACCGACGACATGATGAACCTGCGCATGCTCGTGGAGGAGACCCTGGATGCCGATCTGCTGCGCGAGATGATCGGCTTTGCCGCCGAGCTATACCGCCTGTCGGGACACGACCACCAATGGCGTTTGTGAGATCGCCGCGATTATCCGCGACTTCTCGAGGACGCGCCGTAGCCGCTGCCTCATGTTCGTCGGCGGAAAAGGTGTTGGGTATCGGGCAGGCTTTCATGACTCTATGTCTCACGCCGCGCGAGGTTGCTGCGACTGCAAGCGCCAGCCTGTCATCATCAAAGCTGAATGAGCGGCTGAGTATCCACATGTAGTGGAAATCTTTCATCCCACTGTTTCGCACGTCTCAGAGCAACCATCGCTCAAGCGATGGGTGGTTGATCGACCGCAATGCCGGGCTCGGCCATCATCTCATCGAGATCGCGCCGGCGAGCTTGGCGGCCAGGTTCCAGCGCATGCCGCAGATTAGCTGAAAGGATCCCGCCAAGCTGGCCGCAAAGCGCCGATCGCGGCGGAAAGCTGTTGAACGACCGCGTCGTGTCGTTCTTCTGATGAGCATAGCATACCATTGAGCCGAATGCTGAACGGCGGACGGGTTCGGTAGCAGACTCGTCAGCTTCTCGAAAGTTGCGCTCCCTAGCATTCGAACTTGGTCTCCAGATGCGGATGCCTCAACTGGTGACGGACCCAGGTACTCGCCAGACGGATCGGTACGAGATCGTTGTTCCCTGAACAGAAGGAGAGCTTCATGGATTCTACTCGGATAAACGGCACCGGATCGCTGCCCTCCCCGCCGGGGTACGTCGACAGACACGATTATTATCTATTTAGGCAAGCTTTGACCCAAGCCAGGTCATCGACTGTCGCACTTGTCTCGGCAAACGCACCGATCTGGAGGTCGAGCGCTCCATACGAAGACTTTTCACATGGCGGCTATTCCTGGAACAATGATATCTGGGGAGGAAAGGGCGCAGGGCCTCAGACAATTTCGGTGTATGCAGACAACCGGTGGAGCGTGTGGTCGAACCAGCCTAATACTGGAGGTATCAAGAGCTATCCCCACCAGGCTTTCAATGTCGGGAAACCGCTCAGTTCAATTAATACTCTGACTGGGAGCTTCAATCAGGATGTTCCTTCTGGCGGCGCCTGGGACACCGCGTACGACATCTGGGACAGTTCACATCAAAATGAGATAATGCTCTGGACAAACCACACCGGAAATCCAGACGGCAGCGGCAATGTTAAGCCGATCTCAAGTCAATATGGCCCTTCCGGTGCGGCGATCCCGGTCTTCCGCAATGTCAATGTAGGCGGCGCGAATTGGAACGTGTTTGAAGGCTCCAATGGCCAAAGGGTAATCTCGCTGGTGCGCACTTCGAAGACCGACAGCGGGACGGTGGACATCAAGGGTGTCCTGGAATGGCTCAAATCTAAGGGTTACTTTGGCGACATAAATGTCGGAAGCATTCAATACGGTGTCGAGATTACCGGGTCTCCCGGGGGAGCGAACTTCAACTTCAAGAACTGCTCCGTGACTTCTACGTGATACATATACGGGCCGCGGATCGCCTGAAAGGGATGTCGGCCAAGTATGTCGGCCGGTCCCATCGCCTGTACGATCGCAAAAGGAGGCGAGTTGAAGCGCCGCTGTGGGGTCGACGCGGACGACCTTCGCGATATATTGCGCGAAATTTGCGCGCTCGATCCGAGACTGGAAACCAATTCCACTCCGGGGGGCGGAGCCATCATACCCAATGTTTTTATCCAGCCCTCGCCCGGCTGCGAGTGGCAAATCGAACTCAATCCGGAAACGCTGTCTAGCCCCTGATCAACCAAACCTATTTTGTCAAAGTCTCACGTCTCACCGCCAACAACGCGACCCACAAAGCATTCCTCAATGAATGCTTCAACAACGCGAACTGGCTGATCCGTAGCCTCGATCAGCGTGCCAACACGATCCTCAAAGTAGCGGCTAAAATAGTCCGTCAGCAAGACGCGGCGTTGCCCACCTGCAGCCACTCAATCTCAGAGCCGTCGCCGAGGCGATCAACATGCATGCGTCGACCGTAAGCCGGGTGACGTCGAACAAGTATATGCTTACGCCGCGTGGTGTATTCGAACTGAAGTATTTCTTCACCGCCGCGATCGCTCCTCCCAAGGCGGCACGGCGCATTCCGCTGAAGCCGTTCGCCACCAGATGAAGGCAATGCTATCGGCGGAATCGCCGAATGAGGGTTACTCTCCGACGACGACATTGCCTTTAGGCTAAAGGAAATCGGCATCGATATTTGCGCGTCGCACTGTCACGAAATATCGCGAAGCGATGAACATTCCTCCTCGGTAAATCGCCGCCGTCAAATGCGCGCGTCAGCCTGATTGCGATCGGGACCAACGGGCGCGGCCGGTGTGGTCCGCATGGAGTTGCTCTTGGATCAGATTCTTCCTCAGCTCCAGCGTCTGCCTTTCGAACAAGCGGCGATATACGCCGCCATCGAGACGCATGAGTGCGTCGTGGTCTCCTTCCTCGACGATCCGACCACGATCGAACACGAGCAGCCTGTCGAGCGTGCGCACGGTCGACAGCCGGTGAGCGATGACGAGCGTGGTGCGTCCGAGTGTCAGCCGATTCATCGCGTCCTGGATCAAGATCTCCGACTCTGAATCGAGGCTGGATGTCGCCTCGTCGAGGATCAAAATTGGCGCATTGGCCAAGAAGGCGCGAGCAATTGCAACGCGCTGGCGCTCGCCGCCGGAAAGTTTCACCCCGCGCTCGCCGACAAGCGTGCTGTAGCCCTTCGGCAAATTCAGGATGAACTGATGCGCATTGGCGAGCCGGGCCGCTTGCTCGATCTCAGCCTGGTCGGCGCCGGGTCGGCTATAAGCGATGTTCTCGGCAAGCGATCTATGAAAAAGGATCGGCTCCTGCTGCACGATCGCGATCTGGGAGCGGAGCGAGGCCTGCGTCACTTTCGAGATGTCTTGCCCATCAATCAGGATCCGACCACCGTTCAGGTCGTGAAGCCGTTGGATGAGCTTCACGAACGTGGTCTTGCCGGAGCCGGAGCGTCCGACCAACCCGACCCTTTCGCCGGCCTTGATAGACACTGAAAGTTCACTGTAAAGCGGCAGCTCATTCTTGTCGTAGTAGAAATGAACTTTCTCGAATTCGAGTCGGCCTTTCATAGTTCCGATCGCTGCGGCTTCAGGATGGTCGGCGACGCCGAGGGGCTGATCCTGGATGTCGACCAGATCCTCCATGTCGCTGACGGATCGTTGCACATTGCGCAGATGAAAGCCAACATCGCGCAGATACCCGTAGAGAACGGACAAGGAAGTAAGCACATAGGCAATGTCACCCGCGCTTACCCGACCGCGAGACCACAGACGCAGCGCATAGCCGATTACAGCAGCTTTAAGAATGACCAGCATGATGCTTTGGGCTGTGCCGTTGATGGTGGCACGTACCCAGGTTCGCCGTGTGCGGTGCCGCCACTTGGCGATGATCTTGGCGAGACGCTGGTCTTCCCGAGCTTCGGCACCGAAAGCCTTCACCACTGTGTTGCAGCTGATTGCGTCCGCTAGCGCACCGCCAAGCTTTGTGTCCCACCTATTGGCAAGGCTTGCCGCGGCCGCGACATAGCGGAGCGACATGATACCGGTGACCGCCAGGTAGACAAGTGAACCGCCGGCAACGATCAGACCCATCATCGGCCAGTGCCAACCGAGCAGCACCGTCGAACCGACCAGTATGATGAGCGACGGGAACAACGCGTCCAGGATCGTGTAATTCAGAAGCTCAAGTGCCCGCATCCCGCGCGAGATCTTGCGCACAGTCGAGCCAGTGAAGCTATTGGCGTGCCAATCGGCGGAAAAGCGCTGCACGCGATGGAAGCCGTCGCTGGTGACATCGCTCATCATCTGCAGCGTCAGCTCGGCATTGGTGATCGAGACGAAGTAACGCATGGCGAGGGCGACGAGCCCGAGCGCAACCAACGTGGAGAACGCTGCAAGGGCAGCATTCCAGGCCATCGCTTCCATTGCATCACGGCGAGCAACGATGTCTACGAGTCGACCCGAATAGAGTGGCGTCAGCATGTCGGCCAACGTTGCGGTCAGTATGGCTGTCATGATGAGCGCCAGCCGCGCCGGCTGGCTGCTCCAGTGACGAACCGTGAAGAGGACAACGTCGCGAAAAGCGCCGTCGCGCAGATCGAGATGGAAACGCTTCGGGAGTGTACGCAAGCGCGCTGGCATACTCAGTACCGAGAAGGCTGAAACGAAACCCGGCTCGAGCGCAAAGAACCGAAAATCGATATCTGACATAGGCCTGACATTTTGTTCTCCGTTTCTCAGCTGCGTCGATGCAATGTCGCTCGCATCGACAATGCTGGCCGGCAGCTGCTGCTCTAGTGAAGAGCATCAAGGGCCATGCCAACTTCCAAAATCGCTCGAAGAATCTAGTTTGGGCATGTGATCCGAGGCCTCGCCAGAATGCCTCGGGCAGTTGGCCCGAACATCGAGCCGAGGCGGCTCCGCAAATCGGGCAATACTGGTCGGTTGGCCGAAATTTTGCGGAAACGACCGCCAATTCCTTCGCGGGGAAGGCCAACTTCACGGGTATCCCCCTTTCGGCTATGTCGCATGTCCGACGATGTCGGACATGCGACATAGCCGCATTAAAAACTATTTTCTCTGTGGCTCGGGTGTTTGTCTGCCTTTTCGCGGGACAGGCGGCGGCGAGGACGTGTTCGATCTCCCGTCGCCAGGGTGGGTGGGCTGCGCGAGGGCAGTCATCTGCCGACCTTGTGGCGGCCCAATTCGCCACGGACCCGTCGCCGAGACCAGCTAGGCCCTGCAGCCGTGCCAAAAAGTGCGCACGACCGGCAAACACAACGGGAGAAGCGAACGCTCGACACGCCCGCCCTCAAGTCGGTTGGCAGGCCAACTCCGGAGTTGGAGGAGCGGAAGTCTGCCATGGCGTCGCTCAACATCGAGGAGGTCAGCGTCCTGTTTGGGGCCGTAAGGCGACCGACGGCTTGCAAACCTGAGAGCTCGCCGGCTACCGCTAGTGCTGCTGTCATAACCTGGACTAACACCGAGTTCGGTGCGCTATGCGACAAGCGCATCGCGCCGGCGCACGAGCCGCACGTTTAGCTTGCGCGCGATGACGGCACTGGCGCGCGGGCGAATGGTCTGAACCGCGGGCACGTCGCGAAGAATGTCCTCCTGAAGGCTATTCATCTGCGGCAGCAGCTCGGGCATGCGGGCCGTCCGCGCCCCACTTTCCGCTTCAAGCGCCTTAGCTCGTCCCGGCAAGGAGATACTGCTATCGCGCGCAGCGACCCGTTGAACCTGATCCAGTTCATACTGGCGCAGGGACAGTGCGAGGATTCGCGGGTCGGCAATCCGGCTTCGGCATTCGGGCGTTAGCGCGTCTTCCAGGCGAAGCGTCTTGCGTCTTTTGCGTCCGGCTTATGGCGGGGATTTTACGATCGACAATTTCATCGCGCGCGCGAAATGAGGGGGACATAGGCTGCCGCCATGTCCTTGCGGATGTGGCCGGCATTCTCGGTCGAGCGATCGCGGGTGCATGTAATATTGTTGACCCAGAGGTCATAGCGGTGGCCGGCGACTTCCTTCCAGCGGGCGAACTCTTCGTGCAGCCGCTTCGTGAAGCGATCTCACGCCACACGCTAATTCGCCTCGACGGATCGGAAATGGGCCCTACGACAGAGTTGTTGATGGTCAGCTTTGGTGACGATGCCTCAGCGCTCGGGGCGGTGGGCGTAGCACTCCATCAGATTGGGAATTAAGACGCATTCGGGGCGCCAGGAGCAACCTGCCGGACGCACAATAGAAATGGCGAGGAAACAGGACCGCAAGATGCCCGCAGCTCGAACCCAGGCAGCGAGGTACCGCGCCCGGCACTGCGGGGCATCAGGCCTCAAGAACGAGGTCGGATAGCGGCACAGCCTGGCATGCCAGACACATCCCCTCCTCCAATTCCGGTTCCTCGATCAGATGCCGGACACGGCCCTGCAAGACTTTGACTGCACAGCTTTCACATTGACCGACGCGGCAGCCGCTGGGCAGTTGCTCGCCCTTCTTCTCCGCAAAGTCCAAAAGCACACCTGAGTCCGGTTGCCATCGCAATGTTCGGCCAGATCGGGAAAATCGGATGTCGCACGCAACGGACTCAATGGTCAGCGGCCTGGTCGGCGCGCGGAACCGCTCGGATCGAACTTGGGCACCTTGCGAGCTAACAGGTCTCTGGTGACCTCATCTATCATCTCATTGCCCGCGCACAGATAGAACCGCGGCCTGCGCTGGAGCAAGCTTTCAGGTATATCGTCGACGGTGAACCTACCTCTTCGAAAATCTCCAACAGGCTCCGCGGGCCGACTTAGATAATTCACGACATGGAGATTGCCCAGGCGGCGCGCATGATGGCAAAGACGTGCGTGGAAGGGCCGAGATTGGGCATCGCGGCAGGTATAGTAGAGGGTAACTTCGGGCTCGCCGGGCGCACCGGTCAGGTTTTCCAGGAACGACAGAAAAGGCGTTATGCCGATGCCTGCCGCGATCAAAACCACGGGGAATTCGTTGATGAGCGGCAAGATAAAGTTGCCAGCCGGAGGCTTCAGAGAGATCACGTCGCCCTCTTTGACGACGGATGTGAGGTAGTCAGAAACTGGGCCGTCCAAGATTCGCTTGACCGCGATAGAGTAAGAATGCGGACTCTCGCTGCTGCCGCCGATCAAGGAATAGCAGCGCTCGTTGCCATCGAGCCTGATTGCCACATGCTGGCCAGGTTTGAACCCGGACAGGGGCAGTCCGTCGACAGGTTTGAACTCGAGCGAAACGATCTCGTTTGCCTCGGCTCGCCGGCCAACAACCTGGAAATCGCGCATCGCCCGCTCGGAGGAACTCCGGACAAGCTGAATGCTGCAGGCAAGCGAGCGCATTGGCAGCGAACCGCTGATTGGGTCCCGGTCACGCTCCGGCACCAACGCGTTGTAGTTCGCACCTTCACCGTCTGCTTCTAGACCATATCCAGGCAACCCGAGATCCGGCGCAGACTGCCACCAGCCATAATCGCCGACCACGACATCTGGAGCAAGGCCGTCATCCAGAGACGCCTTCAGAATGATCGATCCAATGCGCGTCGAAACGCGCACCTGATCTCCCTGATCAATGCCGTAAGCTGCGGCCAGATCGGGATGCATTTCCACCAGTGGCTCCGGCCGTTTCCGTCTCAGGGACGACATGCCGCGATCCTGGCTGTGGCGGAAGTAGCCGTTGCTGGCGGCCATCAGCACCAGGGGAAATGACTGATCACCGCTTTCTGGAGAGGGCACGAATTCAGGAACCGCGCGATAGCCGTGACGCAACAATTTCTCTGAATAGAGTTCGGCACGGCCCGTTTCAGTCGGGAACCCTTCCTCACAGTATTTTTGATAGCGTCGCGCGATCGGGACCCTCACCCCTTGCGGGTTGGCGCGCAGCGTCTCGAGGTCCAAATTGAGCGGGGCGAGCTGATATTTCCAGGCAGCTTCGATGTCTCCATCAAAGAAGAGCTCGCCCAGTCCGAGCCTTTTCGCCAACTCGAAAATGATCCAGACGTCTGATCTGGTGTCACCTTGGCGAGGGACCATTTGTTGCCGCAACTGAACAAGTTCCTGTGCCTCGAAGGATATTTCGAAGCCTATTCGAAGCGCCTCGTATTCCCAGGGCGTTGAGACGGGAAGCAGGATATCGGCATAATCCGAGGTTGGATTGTGGAACAAATCGCAATGAACGTAGAAGTCCAGGTCTTGCAACGCTTGCTTGCCGCGTCCGGGCGCGGGATGCGAGACAAGAAGATTGGTTCCGAATGTTACGAGCGCTTCTACTCCATAAGGCCGGTGATCGATGATGGCATCATAGAGGTCCGTGGAAGTGATCCAACCATTATGCGGCGGTCCTAACGGCCGATCGGCCAATCCCAGCGCCTTGGCGCGTTGCTCTTCCGGCATCAAAGCCATGCTGTGCAGGACCGGCGTCGGCAGTGGAGTTATCTGGACATTCCCCCCCTCTACATCGAAGGATCCAGTAAGCGCATAAAGCGTGGCAATCGCCCGCTCGGTTTGAGTGGCGTTACGATGCTGTCCGGTGCCGGTCGCGCCGGCTGCGTCGACGGTTTCCATCGCATCCGTCATTACGGCTTCCTCGCCAGCGGTCATCGCGCCGCCAAGCTCGACTGCTGGCCAGCCAACAGCAGATGCCGAAAGCGCCGCTGTCGCCGCCGAGCGCCTGGCGTTGACGCATCGCTGCCCATGCTGCGGAGGGGCGATGGTCACGCTCGCCGCTTGGCGATGCGGGGCAGGCGCCGACCCCCTTCTGGAATGACACCTCATGATCACGCCGAGTGCGTCCACATCGTCTGGTTCGGCACCCGTCGCCTTGCGCGAGAAGCTCGATCGCCGGATCGATCTGCTCGAGCCGATCATCGGCGACCTGGAGGCGGCCGAGGCCGTCAGCGAAGCCCAACAGGATGCGACTGCGGCGATGCCAGGTGCGATGCCGGTGCCGACCAGGCTTCTAGCGCGTGGGCAATCGCCAGCCGCTGCCTGATCACCCCCGCGCGAGGTCATGACCCACGCCGGGGTCTGTGACTGCCCAGCCTGCGGTCCTGAGCGGCTGCGCAAGATCAGCTGCGATGAACGCGAGGTGCTGAATATGTACCGTCACACTTAAAAGTCCTCGTGCATGTGCGGCCGAAACTGAGCTGTCGGGACTGCGAGGCCATTACCCAGCCGACGCCGAATGTAGTCGTTGCTTGTCGGCGACGTCCTCTACGAGCCAGTGAACAGGGATTTACCTGCAAAGGGAACCCGCATTCATTTGAGTTTGTGGACGGAGCGTTGTCGCGACCCACCCTCGGTCGATGTTTTTGCAGTTCGATGTACTGAGGCGATTGCTAGCGATTCTACGGTGTTCTTCAGCAAGGCCTTGAGCCGCTTAGTCGCAACCCGTGGTGCCCGTCGCTTGGGCGTCAGGAGGTGATATCCGTAGGGCGCGTCAATCCATTGGCCAAGGGGTGTCACCAACAGCCCGCGCTGTAGGTCCATCCTCGCGGTCGTATAATCAACTATCGCTACGTTTTCTCCAACCTTTAGGGCCTCGATCATGAAACGTGCGCACTTCAAAACAGGTCCCTTCGCGGCATCAACTACTTGTGCGAACTTTGGACCGTAGCAGACATTTGCCCAATAATACCAAACAGAATGACCCTCGGTTGTCCTTTCTTGGCTTGAAATCCGCGCTACCTTCGTTAGATCGTCTGCTGTACGAATGAGGCGTGCGACCAAAGGCGTGCAAACTGGCGCCACCTTATCAACAAACAGTAATTCAGAATCGGCATCAGGATAGCTCCCTGGCCCATACCGAATTGCGAAATCGACGTGATCGCGATCGAAATTGACCGGAACTGGCGAAAAATCACACTGAATCGATATTCCGGGCATACGTTCCTGCAGGGCCGCCAGTTGTGTTGCAAACCAGGGATTGCCGAGCGTCGGCACGCAACTGATGCGTAGCGGTTCATCGTCCTCTTGAGTCAGCAAAGAATCGGTTGCCGCTGCCAGAATGTCGAATGCCGGGCGAACGGCGGCCGAGTAATACTTTCCTTCCCCAGTTAGGGTGATCGAGTTCGCGTTTCGAGCCAGCAGGTTTACTCCAACGTACTCTTCCAGTTTACGCACATGTCGGGCCATAGAGGACGGAGTGATATTCAGCGCTGCTGAAGCTCTTGACATGCTTCCATGCCGTGCGACCGCATCAAATGCTTTGAGCGAATTTAGGGGAGGCAATTTTGGGGCGCCGCCAGACATGTTGCTTCGTCTCCTATGGCGATTACCCACGCGTGCCGATTCACTGGACGAAGCCCATGATGGACACCGCACCACCCGATTTATGGCGATTATGACCACGCGCCGTGCACTTTGCACCATGCGCAGGGTCCCTCGTCCTACGGGATAACACACGTAAAGTCAGGCTATGCTCCATGCGATAGCCGACGCGGTGACCAGTGTCCAGAGGACGGACCATCACCCAGGCGATTCCATTCCGCGTCACCTGCAGAATGGTCCACATTACACTTCATATCGATCATTTGGGCTGTGTAACCTTACCGCCTCGCTCGTAACCCGCCGAATCTCGCTAAGTGGCGCAGGTTAAAGTTCGCATGCGCTGCATTTTACCTGACGTCATTTCAAATCGGTGATCGACCATGGACAATCCATTTGCGGGGTTGGAAGTTGCCAAATGCTGCGGACACTAGCGGTATTGCCCGATTTCAAACCCATCGAACGAGCCTTGGCTGCCTGGGACTGTGGTATTCTTTATGCTCTCCGTCCTATTGCGGAGCGCTTGTTCATCACTGCTGGGCTGAAAACCATCAAACTCAAGATTTCGAACAGCATCTGAGCGCCGGCATGGGCCGTGTTAGCAGTGGCGTCGTATTGTGGTGCGACCTCGACCACATCGCCACCGACAAGGTTGACACCCTTCATGCCTTGGAGGATCGCCTGCGCCTCGCGAGTGGTGAGGCCGCCGACCTCGGGCGTCCCGGTGCCAGGTGCGAAAGCTGGGTCAAGACTATCGATATCGAAGGAGAGATAGACTGGACCACCACCGACAACTGCCCTCGCCTTCGCTATTACGGCATCGATCCCAATTTCCGAGATATCTTCCGCATGAATCACTGTCATGCCCGAATCGTAGGAGAACTCCCACAGATATTCGGAGGAGCCACGAATGCCGATCTGAACGGTGCGCGTGGGATCGAGAACGCCGTCGAGTACGGCGTTACGCAAAGGCCCTGCATGATGAAATTTTGTCTGGTCGAACAGGCCACCCGTGTCGCAATGCGCATCAATATGGATCAGGCCGACGGGCCTCTCTTTGCCGACTGCGCGTAGGATGGGATGGGTGATGGAGTGGTCGCCGCCGACCGAAAGCGGGACAACACCGGCAGCCACGATTTGGCCGATTCTCCTCTCTATGTCTTCGTGGCTTTGCTCTAATCGGTAGCGGCTGGTGAAGGAAACATCTCCAATATCCGCAACGTTCAGATCGTAGGTCGGCGCGCAGTCGAGCACGTAATTATAGGGACCGATCCGCTCGACGGAACGCACCGCTCGTGGCCCGAAACGAGAACCCGGACGGTTCGACACTCCCAGGTCAGTGGGGATGCCGATCAGCGCCAGTTGCAGGTCACATAAACCGGTGCTCTCGTCGCCCACGAGGAGATAGGGCGCGTCCAGAAACGTCGGGATGCCCGCATACGGTGCGGCACAGCGACCTTGCTCCGAGAATATCCGGTCCGCCACTTTGCGGAACCGCGGATCAGTGATTTCGCCGCCATGGCCGGAGCTGTAGCGCTCACGGAGTCTTTCCAGTTCTTTCTCATTCCATGCCATCAGACTCATTCCATAGGTTCTCGTGATCAATTGCCTGGTAGGAACAGATTCGCGCCGATAAACGCTTGGCCAGGGGAAACGTGGGCCAATATGGTATCGTGCCCCCTCTCCGCCTCTCGAGCATGCTTCTTTTCTGCTGAATGTGGTCTGAACACTGAGTTGACGTGTTTGCATCACAGATAACCGCTACGTGGCCAGCCAGCGGTTCCGCCGCCCGTCAGCAATGCAGGCACAAAAATTGTGCCAACTTGACTGATCAAACCTGAAGAAGAGAATTCCCATTGCTAATCAATTGTTTAGCCTGTGGAAAAACGTATCGACTGAAAGAGACCGTGTCACGGATCGGCAAGTACCGACAGGATGTGTCGCATTCCGCTGCTCGAAAGATCGAAACAACATACGTTACCTCGTCTTTATGCGAAGCAAACAGCGGTGGGTTGGAAATGCTGTGAGTCGCGCTGTCCCGAATGCCTGCCCGCGGAGCCGAGTAGCTCTCCTCGAATCATCGCAGTTTCTCATCTGATCGTAAGCGGTTAGCTGATGGCGTCTGGCTTGAAGTTCCAGGGCATGAGCATTTCGATTTGGAAGGCAGTGCCAGTGTTGAGCGATGGTTCGTCCAGCGCCCTCGCTGCCGGCAAATTGGCGGTTTTGCGAGTAATTGTCTGGAGCCTGACGGCGCGATCTACGATGTTGGAGTCATTTCGATGCGACCGTCGGTCAGAATCATTCTAGCCCCCCGACGGGTGAGCGCATAGCGGATTGCCTCAGCGGTTTGCATTTTCCGGAGGCCTTGTGTCGGGCGAAATGAGAAATAGGAGGGGTCAAGTCCTCACTTGGCTTGACACCTTGCGCAGTTCCGTGTCGCGCTCGCGACAATGCCCGTAGGTTTTCCTGGCGGAGCGCAGCGCAGCTATCGGCATGCGGACCTCGTCCTCCGCCTTCCACAGTTTGCCTCACGGTCGTGACCGATTTCCTCGCGGCTTGCGAGGCGGCACTGACATGCGGCTCGCAAAATTGCACCGCAGATGCGCCCAACATCCTGCGAGTCTGGCCGTTTTCGTTGCTGCTGGTTTTGGTCCGCAACTTGCTTACGTAGGTACAGGCCGAGTAGCCATCTACTTGGCCACTGAATCCGGCGAGGTGACGCGCTACACAGTCCGCGCCTCTGCTATAGTGTCACGCTGTTCATCACTCGGTGGAACGTGAGGTCAGAATGGTAAGCTGCGCGCTTCGGGCCATCGCTGGAAGCGAAGGTCGGTCGCGTTGTTGTTTAAAGCACCGCCCTTGCCGGTGCATAGACCACTATCCACCTTTCTCGGGCATATACGAGACGGGTGCGACTGGCTATGCTGTTTGCCGATCGATGTGGCCGGTCGACACGAATGCACGATGTCGCGGCCGCCATCAACGCCACCGTATCCCAGCCGTGGGTGAAGAACAGCGCTTGGCTGTGGACCAGGCTCTTCCGAGAAGCGACCGCGCTACATGTTCTCTCTTGCGGACCGGAATCAACTTTGACCATGGTAGGTCGCAGAGGCGGCGCAGAGCTGGAGAACCTGTGTGTCGGATTAGGAGGCTGTTTGAGGCGTCCTCTGCGGATTGTCAGCTATGCTTGTCTAGCACAATCCCCCAACTGATCACGAGTGCTCGGCAACTCGGATACCAACTCGGGTTGGCTAGATGCGCCACAATGGGAGTAACCATATGAAACCGTTAGCCGGCAGGATCGCAATTGTGACGGGTTCCTCGGCCCCGCGCGGGATAGGGCGAGCTATCGCCTTACGTCTCGCTCAGGAGGGAGCCACCATCGTGGTGACGGATTTGGATGGCTCAATAGAAATAGACGGTGTGAATTGCGAAACTAAGCCACTACTGGCCGAAACTGTTGCCATGATAGAGTTGGAGGGCGGACAAGCCATTGCCGTTCCAGTTGATGTTAGCAAGCAAGAGGAAATTGCAGGATGCATCGAGTTAGTGGAACGCAGCTTTGGTAGATTGGACATCCTCGTAAACAATGCGGGTTCACTATCGGGCGCGTCTGATTTTCTCGAGACCACTCCCGATGAATGGGAATTGAGTTTTAGGGTTAACCTGCTTGGCCCGATGATTTTTAGCCGGGCAGCAATACCTGTGATGAAAAATATTGGGGGCGGGTCGATCATCAATATTGGTTCCACCGGCAGCTTGGGCGCAGAAGCCGGTTTTGGAGCATATACCTCTATGAAGCACGGGCTAATCGGATTGACCAAAACTATTGCCGCTGAGTTCGGAGTAGATAAGATTCGCTGCAACGCAGTCTGTCCAGGCTACATTATGACAGATATGCATGCAGCGGCGAACGAACGTTTGGCGCGCGAAGCTCAGTTGTCCGTTTCCGAGGTCGCGACGCGTAGGTATTTGCGCGTAGCTCTTCGAAGGGCGGGAGCCCCGGAAGAGGTGGCCGATGCTGTCGCATACCTTGCCGGGCCACATGCCACTTATGTCACAGGGATAGCGCTACCGGTTGCGGGGGGCGTACCGTTTGGGATCTGATCGTCGCAGCGGGCGGCAAGAAGCCTGTCTGAGTCTACTACCAACGGTCTCGGGCGCTGACTCCTTCGTGACTTGTGTCGCAAGTGGACCGTGTTTCCCTGATGCCGAAGGAAATTCGGCGATGGGTTCAGCGTGCACTTACTGGGGGTGGCTCGCTTCGGCTCCGGAATCGCACGAACGAATGCACATCTGCGAGCCGATCAGCTCGCGAAGAGATCGGCAAACTGCGCCTCGACGTCAATTACTCGAATATTATGCTTTGACAGCCACTCCTCGTTGAAAATTGTGTCCAGGTATTTTGTGCCGCTGTCGCAGGCCAACGCAACAATGCGCGAACTAACCGGTGCCTCACGGGCCAAGCTAAGGGCCTCGTAGATTGCCCCGCCGGTCGAACCGCCGACGAGCACGCCATGCCGCCGGGCCAAATAGTGGCATGTCGAGAAAGCTTCGTCGTCGCCTACTTTTCGACCCCAATCTATTACGTCGTAATCGATCACCATACCGACATTTGCACCTTGGGGAGTACCAGTCCCCGATTGGTGATAGTGCCCCCCCTGGCCGCCAAAGATGATGCTTCCCACAGGTTCTACGCCAATCACTTGGACGCCAGGAACATGCATTCTGAGCTGACGGGCAGTCCCGCAAAGTGACCCGCCGGTGCCGATCGCAGACACAAAATGAGTGATTGTCGGGCCCAGATCATCCAGCAATTCAGTGGCCAGTCCGGCATAGCCAGCTGCGTTGGCTGGATTGTTGTGCTGCTCCGTCCAGTAGTAGCAGTTTTGGATAGCAAACCGTCTCGCTTGCTCGTCACGCTCATCTGTAGCGAGGGCTCCATCGTCATTACCAACGATCTGGACATGGCTGCCAAAAGCACGAACAGTAAGGATTTTGTCGAGGCTTGCATGCGAGTCCATTAGGGCAGTAAATTCGAGCCTACGCACAGCGGAGATCATGGCTAGCGAACTGGCTGTGTTCCCTGAAGAGGATTCGACAATACCAATAGCGACCTCGCTATGTGTGCTCTCGATCATGTTCAATGCCATACGGTCCTTCATCGAGCCTGTAGGATTAAACATTTCAAGTTTGATGTAGAGGTCGACCTCGCCCCTTCGTAAAGAAATGTGCAGCATGGGCGTGCGCCCAATAGTTTCAAGAATGCTATTAACAATCACTAGGCATTCCTCCCTGCGAAGGAGTCTCATCCGATAAGATTTTCCATCCGCACGGATACCTGACAGCGGCTATCTTTTTGGGCAAGGGAATTTGATGGAATGAGCTTTCATTAGAGTCCATTTGGTAACCGGCGGTATTGGCAAATACAACGAGATCTCCTGGGCAAACACCACTCTCAACTGCCAAGCCGCGCCAGCGGATGATATCGGATTCAAGGCAGCTGCGTCCGACCAGGAAATAACGTGCATCGTTTTGAGGCGCCGTGCATCTCTCTCGATGTACGATCGCTGGAGCTGGAACGAAGTCAGCGCCAAACCAAGTCTCGGAAAGTGAAAACGACATACCGTCAAGGACCACGGCAAATCGGTTGCTTCCAAGGTTCTTGACGTCGATCACAGCAAATATGCTGATCCCACATTGGTCGAGGAGCGCACGACCTGGCTGCAACAGGATCGGAATTCGGTTACGCTCTAGAAAGCTTCGGTCTGCGATATCGGCAAGAGCGGTTTGGATGACCGCTACGGCGTGTTGGGGACCGGCAACCTCTGAGGCGTAAGGATAATTCCCCTGTTTTGCCGAGCTAGCCCAATGATCGCCACGACCGTACGCAACCGGATCGAACGTTCGAAGATAGCGCATCGGATACCCACCGCCAATATCGATGCCGCCGGGCGCCAGGCAAGTGGCGCGGACATGCCTAAGGAAGGCGACCGAGGATCGCATTTGTTCCGCGCGATTCTGAACTGTGTAGTCGTTGATATGAAAAGACAGACCGACACGCCCTACTTTGCCCTGTTTAAGCAACGGGAGGCATGCGAGCAGCTGATCGTCCGTCATTCCAAATCGTGAGCCCGGTTCGCTTATAGGGCGGACCCGAAGGAACAGACGGTCGATACCTCCTCCAGTCTGACCCAGCGCGAGAACGCGCTTCAACTCCTCAACGCTGTCGACATGAATTGCCACCCTATGCCGGATGCACAAACGTATTTCGAACTCAGACTTAGCCGGGCCCGTCATCGACATGCGCTCCACTGGAACTAAGTTCAAGAACGCCGAACTCATCTCCTGAGCCGAAGAAACGTCCGCACCAGCGCCGGCCAAAGCGAACGCCCGCAGGAGCGAGGCGGACTTACATGCCTTCAGCGCGAACTGGATTCGGCAATCGCCATAGACAGTACGCAGCTCTTTCAGCCATCCAAAGTAATTGTTCTTGGCCTGTTCCGGAAACACGACGTGCAATGGTGATCCGAATCCATCGACCCAAGCTGCGAGTTCGGATCGGCTGTTGAGCAAATCGATCACCCACCCGCTGAGTAGCGGCTCCGGTTCATCGATCGAATATCCCTGGATCATCAAAGGCTCGTCACTTCAGGTCCTGGAGATCGACGGAACAGCGTGGCAGCATCACCTCCAACTTGTGTCGAGTCGTCTTGAAGCTCATCAGCTTTCCGGAAAGGCCAGCCTGAATGATCTGATCCACGGCAAAAGGGGTTTGGTCATACCATGAAGTCACATGCAAGTTCGGATCGTCGTAGGAGAGCAAGAGGCATGGCGCAAATGACAGACCCAGCTCGATGGCACAGAAACGCCGATGGTGCCCATCCATAATTACTGAATGGCTCCGTTCGACGAAAAACGGCCGGGTCCAGCACCTTTCTTTGGCGATCATTTTGGCAAGCGTCAGCGCACGGCCAATGTCGATCTCCTCGCTCGGTCGGAGCTGGCTGACAGGCAGATTCACTACGGTATAATCAGGCGTCTTTTTTTGGGTGCCGCTCATTCCGGTTTCCTCAGGTTAGTCAATCTGGCACTTGTCAGATTGGCAACGTACTCAGCCCCTGCCCAAAGTCGCGCCGCCATTCATCGATCGGTTGCGAACGCCCAAAAGGCCGTTGACAGACCGTAGGCCCGGCTCGCGAATCAATACACAGCGACAGAGGCGCGACTCACGGGGGCGCAAGCCCAAGCCGCCGCCAGCACGTTGCGCGATAGGACCAAGCCTGCCTTGAACGCCGAAACGAGCCAGTTTTGAGTCAGCGTCTTTTTTTTCGCTTCGAGAAGCATCTGTGAGGGCGGCAGCCGGGCCATAGGTCAGAATCTCACTTGAGTCACCTCCTCAAGGCCATGCAATGCGGGTCACCCTTGATACATCCACAAAGTGCGAAGCCAGATTCTAAAATGTCGAAGCTCATTCGCAAAAAGCACAGCTGCAATCTGAGGCGACAGGGTATAGATGCCAAAAGACCAGTTTTTCTGAACCGGCGGATGCTTGGCAACACCAAGATATCGTCAATTGCCGAGCCAATTAGCGGTGAGTACCGAACAATGAAAATCAGAAAAGGCGAGGACTCGCTGGAACTACTAAGAAAGAGCAATATTTCCGATGTGGAAGTGGACGAGATACGCCGGTTAGCCGGAGAAGACCACGCGAAGCTCTATCGATTAGCTACTAGAAAGCGATTCGGCGAGCCGAACGCATATCTCCGTGGATGTGTTCGTTTCCTTGGCCGCGAGTTCCACATCGATCGCCGCTGCTACATTCCAGATGATTATGCCCATGAACTCGCTGAACGTGTGATCCTTGATGCACCTTACGACGGAAGAATTTTGGAGGTTGGAACTGGTTGCGGATGGCTTTCAATTTCCTTGAAGTGCGAAAGGCCTGATCTTGAAGTCACGGCGTGTGACATAGATCCCAACGTACTGTGCCTAGCAATGGAGAACGCCAAGCGGCACCGCGCTGACATCACCTTTTATGAAAGCTTTTTCGTTGACGATGTACGCGGTCACGAACCCGACTGTATTGTCGCCAATGTTCCGTATGGTGGTGACGCCGAATACTCCGCGCGTGAACTTGAGGAGAGATTACAGATGCCGCCGATTGCAATTTGCGACTCAGAGGGCGTTATCGCACCGCTTGTTGAGTTAGTAAGCTCGATCCAGAATCGAGGGTGGCACCCACGAATTTATCTTGAGACCGGCTATCTAGATCAGCTGCGCTTGCGTCCTGTGATCTCGAGCTGCTGTCACTACGAGCATGTCAGGAATGGCGATTTCGGCTACCTTGTGATGCAGCTGTAGCGCAGCGGCCGCGAACCGTCATTTCCCAAAGTCCAACCCAAATCTCTTCAGATCTTTCCTTCTACAAGCACATTCGCGGAGAGAGTTATGCTGAAGTCGCCGCATCTTTCCAATCTGCAGACTCGCGATATAGAAGCTCTGTTACATCCCTATACACCAACCCATCAACTGAAAACGACGGCCGCGCTTATCATCGAGGGAGGCAAAGGGGTCTTCGTCTACGACAAACAGGGTCGTGCCTACATTGAGGGCTTATCCGGTCTTTGGTGCGCTGGCTTAGGCTTTGGCGACGAGGAGATGATTGAAGCGGCGAAAGAACAACTCCAGGCACTTTCATATTATCATCTGTTCGGCGCGAAGAGCACAGAACCTGCCATTAAGCTCGCCGAAAAGCTCAAGGAGATCGCGCCGATTCCAATCTCGAAAGTGTTCTATACATCCTCAGGCTCAGAGGCGAACGACACCCAGGTCAAACTGGCTTGGTACATGAATAACGCGTTGGGTCGGCCACACAAGAAGAAGATCATCTCCCGCATCAATGCCTATCACGGAGTGACGGTCATGGCTGCATCGCTTACCGGACTGCCGGGCAACCATGCCGGGTGGGATCTGCCTATCGGGCGCGTGCTTCACGCGGAGTGCCCGCATTACTATCGCTTTGCGATCGAGGGAGAGAGAGAGGAAGAGTTCGTACAACGGATGGCGCAGTCGCTGCGCAACCTGATTGAGCGAGAGGAGCCCGACACGATCGCCGCCTTCGTCGCCGAACCCATAATGGGCGCAGGCGGAGTTATCGTGCCGCCGAAGGGATACTACGAGACCATCAATGAGATCTTGGACGAGCACAACATAATTCTAATTGACGATGAGGTTATAACGGGGTTCGGCCGGACAGGTAATTGGTGGGGCTGCGAGACGCTTGGTATGCGACCGACTACGATATCCGTAGCAAAACAGCTCACTTCGGCTTACGCTCCCCTCGGGGCCGTTCTTATCCCTGATGACATCTATCAAGCTTTTTCTCATTCGGAACAGATTCGCTCCTTCGACCATGGCTTTACTTTTGGAGGCCATCCGCTGAGTTGCGCACTGGGGATCAAGGCAATCGAGATTTATCAAGAACGTGACATTCCAGGCCACGTCAGGCAGGTGGCACCGATCTTCGCGAGACGCATGAAAAAACTCGCCGAGCACCCGCTCATCGGCGAAGCCCGCTATTGCGGGCTGATCGGCGGCGCCGAAATCGTGGCCGACAAACGGACCAAACGGTCCTTCGATCCGAGACATGGTATCGGTCCGCAGATCGCGAAATCCGCCGAGCGACATGGCGCAATCCTGCGGGCGCTCGGCGATACCATCGCTTTCTGTCCGCCAATGATCATTTCTGAGGACGAGCTTGAGGAACTCTTCGATCGCTTCGAGAAAGCGCTCGTTGACGTCGCAACTTGGATAGCAAAGGAGAACTTGGCCGAGGGTTGATTGCGTAAATGGGCGGTCGTGTTGCAACAGGGTGGCTCTCCAGGACAGAATGTAAACCATGAGTACGTTTGCGGACTATCGATGAAACGTAAGACCGTATGTCCGCCTCTGCCGGTGAGGTGGCTCGCCCTACACTGCGCGTCCGAGGGTTGCTCGGGCGGGCCGAGCGGATCCTCACCACAGGAGGACGAGCGGTGGCGGATTATAGAGAAGCATTTGTCGGAATCGATGTTGCGAAGCTGAAGAACGCTATTGCGACTGCGGAGGCGGGCCGGGAGGGAGAGGCGGACATACGGTCTTACGATGAAACGCTCTGTTTCGGGTTTAATGGTGCTGCCCGGGACCCCTGAAGCGATTTTTGCTGGTCGATCGCAAGACGTCGGATTGATGGCAACAGGCATCTCGACTACCCGCGCCCAAACGATGCGCGCTGGTCAGCCTTGATGTCTCGCTTCGCGTCCCAGCAAGGCCGTGCTTAGATCGCCGATAATGACGATTTTGGCAACGGCAATTTTGACCGGCTGACGCTTTCCGGCATCGGCAAAGATGACCGCATTCGACCACACTCTCAAGGTGCTATAGCGTGGATGCCGAGAATGTCGCGGTACGTCTCCGCCACCTCGCTACCTTCCGAGTGATCGGGAGGCTACCGTGAGAGGCGGTGCCGCGGCCTTAAGAACGTGCATCAACGCAACCTGCCCTCGTGCTCAATAATGGCGACCCAATTGTTAGTCGCCGCTGTCATAAGCGTCGAAAACCATGAAATATTTCTTCATCGGCTCGTCCTGCTGCCACAATCCAGTGAAGCCGCAGGGCATGAAGAAGCTGTCGCCCTTTTCGAAAATCTCGCGGCGACCGTCCTCTTCGATTATTGTGACTGAGCCCTCAATAACATGCATGAATTCGTCTTTGGGATAGTTTACAATTTTTTCGGTGTAGGCCGTCGCTTCCCAGATGCCCACGCGCACTTGACCTGGGATCTTTCGATCGGCGATGTAAAAACGGCACCGTCGCTGCGTCGGTTCGCCAGCGATGACACCGGTATGGGACAGCTTCTCCCACGGGCTCATGCCACTGATTGGGTCCCCTTCGGCTCGCATGCGTATTATACGAACAGGTACATGCTCAATAGACTTCATTTACTTTGACCTTCGATTGAGGAAACAGTACTAGGGACTGACTCGCCTGGGCCAAGGACGTTGACTAACAGGCTCGAGCTCGGCTGGAAAAAAATCGCCAACCTGTTTTGAGATTGAGCTTTTCCGGCGGCTATACGCGCGCGTTCTTCATTCGGTGGCAGTCCGAAGAAGGATCGATATGTGTGAGCAAAATGAGAGGCTGACGAATATCCACAGGCGAAGGCAATCTTCGCGATCGGGTAGCGCGTATTGACGAGCAGCGATTGTCCCTTCTGGAGCCGCAAAGCAGTGTAAACCCTGCCCGGAGCGACGCCAAACTCGGCTTCGAAGCGGCGGTGCAACTGTCGAAGCGATACGTTGCACCGCGCTGCAATCTTCTCAAGAGACAGTGGGTTTGGGATCGCCTGACGCATGGCTTCAATCGCCATAGACAGCGTCTTGTCTCGTATGATCAGGCTGGCGTGTGCATCCTTCAGGAAAAAGCACTCTCGTACGTATCGGGCAATCTCCTCGCCTTGGTGCTGCGCCAGCCAGATCAACATCATATCGAGGACGGCCATTCCACCGCTGCACGTAATGATGCGCCCACTTTGCTCCATACCGGAGCTGCGGAAGTTGACGTTCGGGAAGCGTTCCCGCGCGCTGTCGAACTCTTCCCAATGAACCGTCGCAATCCGTCCATCAAGCACGCCGGCCTGGGCCAAGAGAATAGGCGCGGTGTCAACTGCGAGGATCCATGCGCCGTGCCGCACCGCCGCTCTAAGCCAGCTCGATAGCCGCAATGACCCGGCCGCGTCTGGGAAATAGGAGGCGTTGAGAAAGATGATCTCGGCTGGGGGCGCGTCACTGTCGAAATGGTATTGTGTCGCGAGCGTGAAGCCGTTGCTGGCGCGCGGCGCATCTGATTGGACACCTTTGATCACCCAGTCGAATGCCTTGCGACGATGGGCAAGGTTCACAAAGCGCAATGCTTCGAGAATCAAGGTCGTCGTCAGCATCGAGAAGCCGTCCGCCAGAACGACATCGATCAGGACGGGCTTGGGATCCGAGTGAGAGGGCTTGTCTGCCATGCTAGCTGCGATTGAAACGCTGCGAACTGAACGGCGCAAGGTCATAGTCGCTTCGGCCCTTTGCGATCAAATCAGCGATAGTCTTGCCGACGATTGGTCCGAGGCCGAACCCATGGCCGCTGAGGCCCGCCGCAACGAACAGTCCGCTCGGTCGGCCGACGGCATCGATCACCGGAAGTTCGTCAGGCATATAGTCGATGTAACCGGCCCATGCCCGTTCGTAGTGGACCAAGCCAGCGCTGGGATATTCTTCAGCAAACCTCCCCGCGGCCCGCTTGAGCCCCTTCCAGTCGGGCTGCGGATCGAGCGTCCGGTGCGTCGTGAAATCGGCGAACTCACCCATCAGGTCGCGCATCATCGGCTTGCCGAGGCTAAACCTCAGGTTCCGCCAGTTCCGGCTCGCCAAGGGGAGGAATTTGAATCCATGCACGAAGCTGTCGAGCATCAGGTCATGAAAGCCGTCTTCTGCCACGGCGATATTGACGCGCCCGTCGGGACGCTGCCGGTAAGCGCACTTACCCCAGACCACGAGCTTGCGCATATCGATCGGCAGCACGCCGGTCCGACCAACGGACCCACGCACCCACAGGCTGGGATGCTCGATCCCCAACGGCTTCAGAAGCCGGCTGGTCCACGCGCCCGATGCGAGAACGACGGTCTCGCAACCCAACCGGCCCTGTTCCGACGCCACGCCGGCCACGACTCCATTCCACACGTCGATCGAAAGAGCGGCCGTGAATTCCATAACCGTGGCGCCGAGACGCTTGGCTGCCCGGGCAAATGCCGGGGCGACCTTCTCCGGTTCGGCATTGCCGTCGGTCGCGGTGAACAGCGCGCCTCGACAGTCTTGGGCGTTGTAGTGCGGGAGCAGATCCGCAACCTCACTCGAGCTTAATAGCCGGGTGGTCAGATCAAATTCGCGAGCAATCGGCATGAACGACTCGGAACGCTCGCGCATGGCGTCGTCGTAGATCACCCGCATTTGGCCTTGCTGGCGCCAGTCGATGTTTTCGCCGAGTTCCGTCTCAATGCTGCGCCAGATCTTCAGGCAGTCGAGCATCATCGGGATTTCGCTTGGATCGCGCCCTTGTGTGCGGACCGCGCCCCAGTTGCGGCTGGACTGCTCACCGTTGATGCGACCCTTCTCGACGAGGGCAACCCGTTTACCAGCCTTTGCGAGATAATAGGCAGCGGCCGTTCCAACAATGCCACCGCCGATCACCACAGTGTCGAAGCGCGAACTCATTGGTCTGACTTGGCCGCAACCTGTGGATAATGCTGAGCCGTAAATTCTGATGATATGAAGCCGTCGCGAAGACTGCGGGCCACCTCGACGCAGTCACGCTCTGCCGGATTGCCGAAACCGCCGCCACCGGGAGATATAAGGCGCACCGCGTCCCCCTTGGCCATGATGCGATCGACCACGAACATTTCGATCTCCTCGACCGCGCCATCGGCGCGGTGATATTCGAGCGAGGCGCGGCCGCCCTCGCCACCGCCGAAGATGCCTGGGGCCGGGCTCTTCTTCCCGTCCGCCTTGGTCGAGACCGACACGCCGTCGACGAGGGACCCGATGTCCCGGATGATGGCGGCTCCGCCTTGGGTCCTGCCCGGCCCGGCCGTATCGGTAGCGAGAGCGTACTCCCGCACGATAAGCGGAAACTCGATCTCGAGGGGTTCGGCAGGCGTGTTCGACGTGTTGGTGATTCCCACCTGAGTGCCGTGCATGCCGTCCTTATGGAGCGTCGCGCCGACCCCGCCGGCAACCGCCTCGACATAGACGAAAGGCTCCCCGGACCGGCGCTTGCCGTAAAACGCCATGCCTGTGTTGATATCCGCGGACGGCGCAACAGCGCGCTCGCGCGGTAGCGCCTGGGCGAAGGCGAGCGTGATAGCGCGGACGACCCGCTGAGCCGTATATTCCCGGTTACCGACGGCCGCTGGAAACTCGGGATTGACGATGGTGCCTGCCGGCGCTTCAATGCGCACCGGCCGGAACATGCCGAAGTTGCTTGGGATAGACGGGTCCACCATCATGTTGATGCCGCAGAAGACGGCGGCCAGCAGCGGGTAACGACCCATATTGATCGAACCCCTCGCCTGCCGGTCGGTGCCGGTGAAATCAAGCCTTACATCGCCTTCTTGGATTCGCACCGAGAGGCAGATTTTCTTGCGCGGACCCGGTACGCCCTCGTCATCGGTATAAACCTCCGAACGGTACACGCCGTCCGGCAGTTCCTCGAGTCTCCGACGCATTCTCCGCTCGGTATAAGTGAGCAGATCGGCCATGCTCTTTTGCACGCGCGAAAGCCCGTACTCCCGCGAGAGTCTGCGCAAGCTCCGCGCGCCCTGACTGTTCGCAGCGATTTGCACCTTCAGATCGAGGATGCGCTCCATCGGATCGCGGGTGTTGTGGGCGATCATCGCGAGCAGATCCTCGTCCAGCACTCCTTCGCGGACGATGCGCATGTGCGGAATGCGAATGCCCTCAGCAAAGACGCTGGTGAGGATGTGATCCGTTGAACCGGGCACGACTCCGCCGACGTCGGAGTGGTGGCCGATATTGCCGATGAAATATTCGATCCTGCCATCGATGAAGACGGGTGTGATGATCGCGATATCGTTGCTGTGCGAGCCGCCTGCTAGGTAGACATCGTTGCAGATGAATACGTCTCCCTCACGAAAGCTCTCGATATTGCGGGACTTCAGCAGGGTTTCGACCCCACCCATCACGCCCGAAAGCAGCATTGGGATGTAAAGCGCCTGACATATCAGCCTGCCATCCCGGTCGAAGATCGCGACCGAGGCATCCTTTCGCTCCTTGATGTTGGTGGAAAACGAGGAGCGGATCAGCGTGTTCATCACCTCATCGGTGATCGACAGCAGTCGATTGTTGAAGACTTCCATGTCGATGGCGTTGATCTGGCACATGGTCAAGCGGCCTTTCGGGTGAGCACAAGGTTGCGCCATTGGTCGACCATGGCTGTCCAACTTTCGGGAAGAACGGTCGTCGCGGTCAGTTCTTCGATGACGGCAGGTCCGATGATCGTCGCGCCCGCCGGCAACTGGTCACGGTCATAAATGGCGGCTTCCGCCCAGCCGCCATTTTCCTCGCCCATATGCACCGTGCGCGTCCCAAGGTGTGCCTGGTCGAGCGTACCCAAGACGGCGGGTGGTTTTTGCAAGGGCGTCGCTATCCTGCCGATCGCCTCAATCCGCACATTGACGATCTCGATCTCGCGGTCCTCGACGTGGTAGCCATAGACCTCGTCGTTGACTTGGTAGAACGCGCGGATGAAGGCCTCTTTGTCCGCTAGGTCATCTTCGACGCGGACTTCGAAATTCTGGCCGATATAGCGCGCCTCGATCATCCGGACGTATCCACGCAATGCTTCGGGAACGCCTTCGCTTACGAGCCACTGCTCGGCTTCCAGGGCCATCGCCTGCGCCTGGTCGAGGACCTCGCGCCAGCTTGCATCGGAAAGCACCCTCACATGGGACTTAACGAAGCTCCGGGAGATGTCAGAGAGCAGAACTCCGCGCGCACACATAGTTCCAGGCGCCTCCGGGACCAGAACGGTCGGGATCCCCACTTCGTCGGCAACGAACGTCGCATGCAGCGGCCCTGCGCCCCCGAATGCCACCAAAGCGAAGTCCTTAACGTCGCAGCCACGCTCGATCGAGATGGACCGGATTGCGCGCGCCATGTTGGCGACCGCAATTCGGATGATGCCGTCGGCCGCGTTGTCGGACGAAACGCCGATCTTGGCGGCCATTGCGGTTACGGCGCCACTGGCTGCCGCTCGGTCAACAGGCATCGCGCCGCCAAGGAGCGCTATTGGATTGAGCCGGCCCATATGGAGGTTCGCGTCGGTAATCGTTGGTTCGGTGCCGCCGCGCATATAGCCGACGGGTCCCGGAATCGCGCCGGCGGAGTGAGGACCTGCCTTGAGGGCGCCCGCGTCGTCGACCCAGGCGATGGAACCGCCACCGGCGCCGATTACATGCACATCGACCATTGGGCAGCGCACCGGGTAGCCAGCAACCTCCCGCAGTGGCGTATAGGCGCCGCGCCCGTTGAGGACGAGCGAGACATCTGTCGACGTGCCCCCGACGTCGAAGGTGACCGCATTGGGAAATCCGGCTGCAGCGGCAACCTGTGCTGCTCCCACCACGCCGGCGGCTGGTCCCGAAAGGCAGGTCCGGACCGGATAGGCCTTGGCCGTTTCCATCGACATCAGGCCTCCATTGGAATGCACTGTGTGCGGCACTGCCCGGACTCCCAGCCGCTCTGAGTGCCGCATGAGACGGTCCAGGTACCCAGCCATTCTGGGCGCCAGGTAGGCGTTCATCACCGTCGTTGAGAACCGCTCGAACTCGCGGAATTCGGGCTGGACGTCCGAACTGAGCGAGATCGGCACGCCGGGAAGCTCCTCGCGCAGAATTTCCGCAGCGCGTTTTTCGTGGGAGTCGTAGCGGTATGCGTGGACAAAGCAAACTGCGACGGCCGCGACCCCGGCCGCACGCAACTGGGCCCCTGCTAAACGTACAGCGGCCTCGTCCAGGGGTATGAGCTCCTCGCCCTCGGCCGTGTACCTTCCCGCGACCTCGATACGCAACCATCGCTCGACGAGTGGCGCTGGACGATGAATGGAATAGTCGTACAGATGCGGGCGTTGCTGGCGCGCGATTTCGAGCACATCCCGGAAACCCTTCGTGGTAACGAGACCGGTGAGTGTGCCTTTGCGTTCAATAATCATGTTCGTTGCGACCGTGGTCCCATGACCGAAATGCACGATCGCCTGGGGGTAAAAGCCCGCGCCGATAATCTGCGCCAGACCATTCCCAATTGCCTCTGACGGGTCATGAGGCGTAGATGGTGTTTTGAAGTGGTACAACTTACCCGCGACTTCGTCTGTCAGAGACAAATCGGTGAATGTCCCGCCGACGTCGACCCCAATCCGATACCGATCCTGCTCCATGCCACCCGATCCTAATCAAGAAGTCTGAACACAAGCATTGTCCGCTTTCTGACAAATCGACAGTCAGAATCCGGCCAAACAATAGCGCTTTTGTGCCAGTTACATCGAGATCGACCTCGCGTGTTCGGGCGTCCCGGGAGGGCTGGTTTGGCTCTTACAGCGGTTTGTCGGAGTGACCGGTGGCCAGGCCAGGGATCAGTTTCCTGCCCGAGCAAATTTACTCCGCAGCAATTGTGTCACCTTTCCGACAATGGCAGCCTGCGTCCACCGAGTCCCCGGACGACTTTTCTCGCCAGCATTGCCGATGATGGCCGACACAGGCAGCTAGCGGTCTTCGAGAGAAGATCTGCGATCTTTCCATTCGGAAAACCTGAAGGATGGTGTCGTGGTATGCGACAGGTGCAACTGTCGGTTTATCAAACTTTCGGTCAGGACCGAAGGCTCGCTGCGCCGATGTTCACCTCACACAGTGGCCAGGCGTCGCGGCCTTGGCGATTGCCTAGGGAATCTTACGCGAGAAGCTCGCTTTTGCCTGCGCAGAATGTCTTCGACAACGCGATTATTCAACTGTCGTTCACTCAGATGATCAGCGTTGCGAAGCCAGTTTCCTCGTCAAAACATTCGGGACGGCCAAGATCGAGAAGAAGAGAATCGAGAAACTCTTTCTTTAGCTAGCTCTTTGACCTCATACCTAAAGGCATCATCCAGATGCTGACTCTCTTGCGCCGCGGGCTGTCCAGGGCCTTGTGCAGCATGGACATCTTTGGAGGCGGTTGGCCAGAGCCGCAGTCAGGCCTCGCCGGATGGAAAAGATGGCGCCGCGACGCCGTGAGTTTTATGAGACCGGTGCGCGACGACCTGGGCAACCTGGGTATAGGAGACAGACAGTTCGCGGTCGACCCGCACGATCTTCATCTGTAAGCCCTTCAATACCATCCCGTACGAACCGGCGGCGCCACTTGCCAACCGTGTGCTCGTGAACACGCAGGCGATCGTGCCGAGACATTCAAGCTTTCCTCTGATCCGCTCTTGTTGACAAGGTGCAGGACATCGTCGGTCTTTACATGTCGCCTCCGGATCGGGCGGAGGCTCGACTGGCTACAAAGTCCAGCCGCGGGCGTCGAGCGCCGCATGCTCTATCGCGTTGGCGGCGAAGTCGCTCGAGCGACTTCCATCGTTCGCTACGCTCCCGGGAGTGCCTTTCCGCGCCATGTCCATGCCGGCGGCGAAGAAATTCTCGTCCTTGAGGGAACCTTCCAGGACGAGCATGGTGACTATCCGGCGGGAAGCTATTTCCGCAACCCGCCAGGCACCTCGCATGTGCCTGCATCGAAGGAGGGATGCACGATCTTCGTCCGTCTCTGGCAATTCCGGAAGGGTGACGACCTGCAGATCGTCCGCCGGCCCGGCGAGGGCGAAGCCGCATTGCTGCGCGAGGGCGCCAAAGAAGCGCGTCTCCTGTTCGACGACGATGAGGAACGTGTCTCAACCGAGGTCTGGCGGCCCGGCTCCGCCCTAAAGATCGACAATCACCGTGGCCTCGAGTTCCTGGTGCTGTCCGGCAGCCTCGCCGTCGGAGGCGAGAAACTGGAACCGCAAAGTTGGGGTCGCTTGCCTGCGGGCAATCCTCTTGAGGCGATAACAGGGCCGCAGGGCGCTCAGATCTGGATCAAGGACGCCCCTCTTCAGCATGCCGACGTGTTGCCGATGCCAGGTTGATGCACTGCGGCGGGGCTGTTCATGCGCCGGAAGGTCGAGGTGCCGGAAGGCCGAGGTTACGGCTGCATTTCGGAACCGAATTTGAGCAATCGCCGGTCTGGATTAGCGTCCCATTTCCCGGGCAAGCTTCAGGAAACCGTCGATATAGGAGGTCGTCTCCTCTCCGCGCCGCACACCCAGGTTGATGCTCTTCTGGATGCCCCTATCTCCCAGGCGCAGTGCGCATATCGGCAGGCCGGATGCATCCTCCTGCAGGAGCCAATCGGGAAGAACTGTCACGCCCCTGCCCGCGCATACAAGTTGCAGCATCAGGTCGATGGTTTCGGCAGTGCGATGCTGACGGGGTCTGCAGTTCGCCGGGACAAGGAAGCGGGTGTAGATGTCCAGGCGCTCCAGCGTGACGGGCACCGTAATCAACTCTTCGTCCAGAAGGTCCTGCGGCTGCACGCGTTTCCGGCCGGCCAGTTGGTGCGCCTCGTGCACCATCAGCACCAGCTCGTAATCAAAGACGGGAGAGAACAGTAGCTCCGGCGTTTCCACCGGATCCGGCGTTATCAGCAGATCGATCTCATAACCAAGAAGCGCTTCAACACCGTCGAAGCGGAAAGCGGTTCGCACGTCGAAGTCGACGTCGGGCCATTGTGTCAAATAAGGAGTTGCAATTCTCGTCAGCCACCGCTGGCAGGGATGGCATTCCATGCCAACGCGAAGCGCGCCCCTCCTCCCCAGCGCGAAGTCCATCAGGACCCGCTGCGCGTGCTCCATCTGCGGCAAGACGCGCTCGGCAACGGTCAGCAGGTACTCGCCCGCCTGCGTTAACCGCAGGCCCCGTCCGGTCTTCATCCAGATCTTGATGCCGTGCCGTTCTTCGAACTTGGCGATTGTGTGGCTCAAGGCCGACTGGGTGACGTTCAGCTTTTCCGCTGCCGCGGTGACGCTGCCCCGACGGCTTACTTCCCTCAGGATCGCAAGGTGCTGCCGATCAATCATTATGATCTACTCTCATGAGTAAATGACATCATACCATTTCCGTTCATAATGCGATGCCGTTAACCTTCCGTCAATCAGCCCTGCAGGACCGGGCCAAGACCAAGGAAGGAACCGCTGTGACGAAGCTCGCACTTGCCCATCAACTCCGCCCGGAGCAGGCGCGGGCCGCGTCGATTTTCGACGAGGTTGTCGACCGCAAGAACAGCAACTCCATGAAATGGGCCTGCGCCAGCAAGCTTCTGGCGCCGGACGAAGCTGCGGCCGATCCCTTGCCGATGTGGGTGGCCGACACCGACTTCAAGGCGCCTCAAGCGGTCATCGACGCGCTGCATGCGGCAATCGATCATGGCGTCTTCGGCTATCCAGGCGGCGCGACCGCGTCCTACGTTGACGCTGTCGTCGGCTGGCAGCAGCGACGTTTCGGCTGGGACGTCGCCAAGGAATGGATCCTCCAGACCTCCGGTATCATCACCACGCTGAAGACTGCGGTGCAGGCTTTCTCAGCGCCGGGCGACACCGTTTTGATCCAGCCGCCGGTCTACGCGCATTTTCATAACGATGTCCTGTTGAACGGGCGTCACCTGGCCTATGCGCCGCTCGAATTCACCGGCGATGGCTATCGCTTCGACGAGAGGACTTTCGAGGCTGCCATCCGCGGCAACACGAAGATCTTTATCCTGAGCCATCCACATAATCCGACCGGAAACGTCTGGTCCGAAAGTGAATTGCGGACTATGGGCGAAATCTGCGCCCGCAACGGAGTCCTGGTCATTTCCGATGAGATCCACGAGGATCTCATTCTCGATCCGGCCAAAAAGCACATCCCGTTCGCCTCGCTCGGCGAAGAGTTCGCCCAAAACAGCATCACCTGCACGGCGCCGAGCAAGACATTCAACCTGCCCGGTCTGCAGAGCGCCAATGTCTTCGTCCCGAACACGAGATTGCGGGAAGAGCTGCGCCGACACTACGAGCGTAACGTCTTCGAGCTGGTCAACGTCTTGGGGATGGTTGCCGCCGAAGCCGCCTATGCTCACGGCGAGCCGTGGCTGGAGAACATGCTGGCCTATCTGCGGGCCAATCACGCGCACTTCGCCAAGGCGATCAACGATGCGGATCCACGCCTGAAGGTCCTTCCGACCGATTCCCTTTACCTGGCGTGGATGGATTGCCGCGGCCTCGGAATGGATGCTGAAGCCCTGAACAGATTCATGCTGACCAAGGCACGCGTCTGGCTCGACAAGGGCCAGAAGTTCGGGATTGAGGGGCACGGGTTCATGCGCGTCAACCTCGGCTGCCCGCGCGCGGTCGTCGACGAGGCGATCCTGCGTATCACCACCGCCATCGCCAAGTGTTGAGGGCGAGCCGATGTCTCAAACGATTGAAGGTCGCCTGGTTGAACTCGGGATCGAATTGCCGGCAGCGGCAAAGTCCGTAGCGAATTACCTCCCAGTGGCGCAAGCCGGAAGCCTCCTTCTAACGTCGGGCCAGTTGCCGCTCGCCGGAGGCAAATTGCTGGCAGCGGGCCGGCTCGGAAGCGAGCTTGAGACTGGAGCGGGGGCGCTTGCCGCGAAACAGTGTGCGTTGAACATCCTCGCCCAGGCAAAGGCCTCTCTCGGCAGCTTCGAGAGGATCGCCAGGATCGTCAAGATCACAGTCTTCGTGGCCTCGGCCGCCAATTTCACGGAACAACATCTCGTCGCCAACGGCGCGTCTGATCTTCTCGTCGCGGTCTTTGGCGAGAAGGGCAAGCACGCCCGCTCCGCCGTCGGTGTGGCGGCGCTTCCGATGAACGCGCCCGTCGAAATCGAAGCCATCATCGAGATCACTCCAGAACAATAGGCGTCCTCGGTCTTGGCCGATGACAACGACGAAGTGGGAACTCAACCGATCCGAGTGGCGGAAAATTCGGCAAAAAAGCCACCGCTGCCGGATCACAAACCGGGAGAATGAAACATGAAAATGACGATCGCTTTTGCCACGCTTGCAGCGGCAACGCTGACAGCCGGTATCGCTTCGGCCGGCACGATGGCCGACGTTCAAGCGCGCGGTAAGCTGAACTGTGGGGTGACCGGCGGCCAGGCCGGCTTCTCCGCTCCGGACGCGTCTGGAGCATGGCACGGCATGGACGTGGATTACTGCCAGGCTGTGGCGGCTGCGGTCCTGAAAGATCCCAATGCGGTCACCTTCGTGCCCACGACGGGGCAAACGCGGTTCACGGCGCTCGCCTCCGGCGAGATCGACATTTTGTCCCGCACGACGACCTGGACGTTTTCGCGCGATGTGGACCTGAAGTTCACTTTCGCGGGCGTGAACTACTACGACGGACAGGCCTTCATGGTGCCGAAATCTCTCGGTGCGAAGAGCGCCAAGGATCTGAACGGCGCCACCGTTTGCATTCAGACCGGGACCACCACCGAGCTGAACCTTGCGGAATATTTCCGCAAGAACAACATGAAGTATGACCCGGTTCCCGTCGAGAACAACGGCGACGTCCAGCAGAAATATCTTGCCGGTGCTTGTGATGTGATAACGAGCGACGGGTCCGATCTTGCGTCAACCCGCTCGAGCTTCAAGGACCCACAGGATCACATCATTCTTCCGGAAGTGATTTCGAAGGAACCGTTGGGTCCCCTTGTCCGCCAGGGCGACGATCAATGGGCGGACGTAGCGCGCTGGACCTTGAATGCGCTTCTGGCGGCTGAGGAGCTCGGCATAACATCCGAGAACGTGGAGAAGCTTTCCGCGGGCACGGACAACCCGGAAGTCAATCGCCTGCTGGGCAAAGAGGACAAGCTTGGCGAAATGCTGGGGCTGGATCCGGCCTGGGCTAAAAGGGCAATCGCGTCCGTCGGCAACTACGGTGAAATCTTCGCCCGGAACGTTGGCGACAAGACACCGATCGGATTGGCCCGCGGACAGAACGCGCTATGGACGCAAGGCGGCCTGATGTATCCGCTGCCCTTCCGCTGAAAAACGCCTCGAGGCGCGGGCTTGTCCCGCGCCTTTCGTTTTCCGGCAGCCCTAGGCCAACCGACTAGCCGTACGCCGAGGGTAGCACAGCGAACCTTCAGGGAGACCACTCATGGCCATGAAAAGCGAGGCTTCCCGCGAGCCCTTTCACCTGAGCATGCTCTTCAATGACACCCGCTATAGAGCCCGAACGATCCAGGTGATCGCGTTCATCCTGCTCGTCCTTGCGGCTGCCTGGCTGGTCGACAACACGATTCACAATCTGGCTGCGCTTGGAAAGAACTTCTCGTTTGGATTCCTCTGGAACACGGCAGGCTATGACATCTCGCCGCACGCCATCGCGTATTCGAGCACGAGCACCCACGCCCATGCCACTCTGGTCGGGTTACTCAACACACTGATTGTTGCCGCAGTGGCCGGCGTGACCGCAACGGTCCTTGGCGTGTTGGCGGGCGTGCTCAGGCTTTCCAACAACTGGATCGTCGCCCGCCTGATGACCGTCTATGTGGAGAGCTTCCGCAACGTGCCGGCGCTGCTTTGGATCGTTGTTGTCGCCGCGATCATGTCGGAGGCCATGCCGACACCCAGCGCATTCCGCGGCGAGAATCCGACGGCCTCCATGGTCCTGTGGGGCAGCGTCGCTGTCACCAATCGCGGCATCTATCTGCCCGTTCCTGATTTTTCCCGCAGCCTAGGTCAGCTGAATAGCGCATTCGGCGCGCTTGAGCTCAACTACACGGCAATCCTGGGCACGCTTGCCCTTTCGCTTCTCCTTCATCGGAGCCTCGTCAAACGCTCTCAACGGGTTCAAGGCGTGAGTGGGCAACGTCCGGCGACCTGGTGGAAGAGCTTTTGCATTTTCGCGCTGCCGATGATCGCTCTGCTCTACGCGCTGGGTTTTCATCTTGAGTACCCGACCCTAAGGGGGCTGAACTTCACTGGTGGCCTGCTGCTGCGCAATTCCTTCATTGCGCTCTGGATAGGGCTCAGTGTTTATAGCGGCGCCTTCATTGCTGAAAACGTTCGCTCTGGAATTCTTGCTATTTCCCGGGGGCAGACGGAAGCCGCTCATGCGCTTGGGCTTTCTCCACGTCGTACGATGCGGCTGGTGATCCTGCCGCAGGCGCTGCGGATCATCGTGCCTCCGCTCATTTCGCAATACCTCGACATCACCAAGAACACGTCGCTCGGACTGGCGGTCGGCTACATGGATCTGCGCTCGACGCTCGGCGGCATCACCATCAACCAGACCGGTCGAGAGTTAGAGGCGATGCTTTTGATGATGCTGATCTACGTCAGCATCAGCCTGATCATCTCGGGCATCATGAACGTCTACAACAGCCGCGTCAGGCTGCAGGAGCGCTAAGATGAACCTGCACAGCGTATCCTGGGTGCGCCAGGAGATGGTTCTCCCATCGGCAAGGCCTTTAGGCCAAAATGGTCCGCTCGAATGGATAAGGAAGAATCTTTTCGATGGCTGGCTGAGCACCCTTCTCACCGTGGCGTCGGTGACCGCGATCGGATGGCTCGCCATGGCCGTCGCCCCGTGGCTAGGCAATTCCATCTGGAACGCCAACTCACTGGCCGAATGCCGGCAACTCCTCAACGGAGCGCCGGGCGCGTGCTGGGGCGTCATCCGCGACCGCTGGCCGCAACTGCTGTTCGGCTTCTATCCTGCGCAGCTTTATTGGCGACCGGTTCTCGCCTTCGCGCTGCTGTTCGCCGCACTTGCGCCGGTGCTGTTCCGTTTCCTGCCGTCTCGCGCGCTCTGGTTCAGCGCAGCCTATCCGGGCATTGCGTGTTGGCTGATCTGGGGCGGAAGCCCGTGGTTCCAGATTGCGGTCTACCTCGGTTTCGCTGTCGCCGCCGGCCTGTTCGCGCCGACAGCGCGTTTCAGTCGAGGGCTTGCCCTGACCGTTGCCATCCTCGGCGCGGCGGTTTGGTGGATTTATGCCGCCCAGCCTTTTTCGTCAGGCGTAAATAGCGTCTTTCCGATCGCCCTCGAGGCCGTACCGTCGCGTGAGATCGGCGGGTTTCTACTGTCGATCATCATCGGCGTAACCGGGATCGCAATGTCATTGCCGCTCGGCATCTTGCTCGCGCTTGGCCGTCGCTCCAGGCTGCCGCTCATCCAGATGCTCAGCGTCGTGTTCATCGAATTCATTCGTGGCGTGCCGCTGATCACACTGCTGTTCACCGCATCGCTGCTCCTGAACTATTTCCTGCCGCCCGGCACCAACTTCGATCTCGTTCTGCGCGTGGTGATCATGGTGACGCTCTTTGCCAGCGCCTACATGGCCGAGGTCATCCGCGGCGGCTTGGCCGGCCTGCCGCGCGGCCAGTACGAGGCCGCGGAAGCTCTGGGCCTGGATTATTGGAAGGCCCAGCGTCTCATCATCCTGCCGCAGGCTCTCAAGATCTCAATTCCGGGCATCGTCAATACTTTCATCGGTCTCTTCAAGGACACGACGCTTGTCATGTTCATCGGTCTTCTCGACCCAATCGCTCTTGCCGCGGCCATCCGCGCCAATACGGAGTGGCAAGGGATCTATTGGGAACTCTTCATCTTCATCGCAGCTGTGTTCTTTATCTTCTGCTTCGGCATGTCGCGCTACTCGATGTATCTCGAGCGCCGGCTGAAGACGGACCATCGTTAGGAGAAATGCGTATGACCAAGACCCTAGGCGCCCTTTCGCGCGAAAGCGGCCTTTCCGAAACGGCTGTCGAGATCACATCCATGAACAAGTGGTACGGTGATTTTCATGCCTTGCGAGACATCGACCTGACCGTGCTCCGTGGAGAGCGGATCGTCATTTGCGGGCCGTCCGGCTCCGGCAAATCGACCATGATCCGCTGCATCAACAGGCTCGAGGAACATCAGTCAGGCAAGATCGTCGTCGATGGGATCGAATTGACCAGCGACCTGAAGAAGATCGAGGAAGTCCGCCGCGAGGTTGGGATGGTGTTCCAGCACTTCAATCTCTTTCCACACCTGACTATCCTCGAGAACTGCACCCTCGCCCCGATCTGGGTCCGCAAGGTGCCAGAAAGGCAAGCCCGAGAGATCGCCATGCATTTCCTCGAGAAGGTCAGGATACCGGATCAGGCGCATAAGTATCCGGGTCAGCTCTCGGGTGGTCAGCAGCAGCGCGTGGCGATCGCGCGGTCTCTGTGCATGAAGCCACGCATAATGCTGTTCGATGAACCGACTTCGGCTCTCGATCCGGAGATGATCAAAGAAGTGCTCGATACGATGATTACGCTGGCCGAAGAGGGCATGACGATGCTGTGCGTCACGCACGAAATGGGTTTTGCCCAAGCGGTGGCGGATCGGGTGATCTTCATGGATCAGGGTCAGATCGTGGAGCAGAACGAACCGAAGGCATTCTTCGGCGCGCCGCAGTCGGAACGCACGCGCACCTTCCTCGGGCAGATCCTAGGCCACTGAGCAACAGCGTCAGCGCCCTGGCGCGCCGGCACCACACTTTACTGAGACACCAGGCATCAGCGGCGATCTCAACGTAGCTGGGAGATCTATTCCGGCCGGCATTGCAGAGGCTTTAGTTGTCGCAATACGCGGAGCGAGGCGGCGACCGAGGGTTCGCAGCAGAGAGACCACCGGCCTCCTCCAAAAGAGAAGGCCTCCTGCGTTCCGAAGATCGGGAAACGTGCGCACTTCGGTGACTGCGACTTCGGGTGAACTCCCGCAGATACTGGCGGGGAAGGACAGTCTGCGTCCTTCCCCGCCTGTTTTCGAGCTGAGGCTATCAGCCGTTCACGGTGTCGAAGGCGTCAAGGACACGCGAGGAATAGACCAGGGCTGCTCCCGCGTTCAAAGCGATGGCAACACCAAGCGCTTCAGCGATTTCCTCCCGCGTTGCGCCAGCTTTTGCAGCTTCGGCCGTGTGGCTGGCGATACAGCCGTCGCAACGCGTCGTGACCGCGACTGCAAGCGCTATCAACTCGCGGGTCCTGGCGTCCAGGCGGCCGGTCTTCTGCCCCGCGCCGCCGAGAGTTCGAACGCCCTCAAGGGTTGCAGGGGATAGGCGCCCCAACTCACTCACCCGCGACGACAGTTGCTTCCGGTATTTTGCCCACTCGAGCATTCGAAACTTCTCCATGAAATCGGGACCGCGCGACCAGGCAATTTCCAAGCAAAACGTGCAGATACCGCCCGCAGCGGTGCAGGCATATCCGTGAAGCTTCACGAGCAGAAATGGTATGTTTTCACGGATGCATGAGAAGGCGTCATTCAATAGCGCACCTCACATGCGCGCTTGCTCGCCTCCTGCACCAGTGCTGCGCATCACCATTGGCGCTGCGCCCGCCATGTCGAGAGCGATGCGCGCCGTCACGAGGGCAACGCGCAACCATTATGAATATTGCTCACGCACCCATGAAATATTGCCGCTTAAGATCATAACGCGGCCGTGATATCTCTTCTTGGCAACGCCGCATAATCACCGGCGATGCCAAGTGCAATGTGTCGAGCGGCAGTGGCACGGTGAGCGGATGGTCCTTCTGGACCAAACGGAGCTCCCAATCGGTTCGAGTTGCCAGCTTGCAAAGGCCCGTGACAGCTACTCGTCCGGCCCGCTCATAAGGGAGAGACCAAACAATGACGGATGCGTCTGCGCAAAGGGAAAAAATTATCCTGGCTTCAGTTATGGCCGCGAACGCCAATCCCGGCTGGCTGACCAGCGACCGGGTCGAGGCGCTGACCGGCGGACACGGAATGCTCAACATTCCGGTCGTTGCTGTATGCAACGTCATCGCCGCCGAACTTCGCCGTGGCGTGAGCCCAGAGGTCAAATTCGCCGATGCGGTTCGCCAACCTATCGACGACCTCCTGGCGAAGAGCATTGCGGTTGCAAAGGCAGGGGGTGCTGACGGCGCGAATGCAGCGCTGATCGCAGCAACGCTCCTCTATCTGTGCGGAGCCAATGCACAGGTTGGCATCCCAGCAGGCAACCGAAAGCTCGGCTCTTCTGCGCGGATGATTGCGGGGGTCAGCCGTTCCGGCCTTGCGGCAGTGCCAACGGCCAAGATGAACAACAAGATCTCGGGATTCGCGGCTGTTGCCGCGGTTTACGATGCGATGATGAAGGGAGAACTCTCCCCGATTCAAGGCCGGGACATTCCGGAAGGCGTTGGCGGCGGGGTGATGGTCGGCCACGGAGCCCTCGGCGAGGATTTCATCTTCCCCGGCATGGCCGAAAGGGGCGCGGCTATCGGAACCAAGGCAATGATGGATGCCATGTCCGGTGCCGGCATGCCCAGCCAGAAATTCCTGTCAGCACTTTTCGGCGCGGCAGCGATCCTGGAGATCATCCACCCGGATGCCGACGTGGCGGAGGAGTACGGTCCCTACGGCAAGGTCACCAGTGCGTTTGTGGCCGGACGATCGGCCGTTCGCACTGCCGGCCTGCCGGAGAAAGTGCATGTCCGCATCACCGGCAAGGAAGTCGAGACCGCAAGGCTGATTGGCGATCTTGGTCTGATCCTCAAGGATATCGGCGGTCCCACCGTGATCGGCATAATGGCGCTCGATGAAATCATCTCGGTCTTCGAAGAGGGGATTTGCGGCGCCGGCGCGGGTCCGGTCAATCCGCCGCTCGGCCACGTCTGCGGCGATGCGGTCATTGCGCTGATGTGCCTGTTGCAAGACGGATCGACGGAACAGAGCGTGGCGCGGGCTTTGCGCGATCGGCGGCTCGGCTTCAGCTTCGACCCGGAGACCGCAATGGTGGCGATGAACATCGTTGCCCGAAAGGCTACCCAGATTTGCAACGGGCCGGTGACCGAAGCGCTGATCATGTCCTCCACCCCTATGGTCACCAAGGCCCTGCATGCCCGTGCGGCGCGCAGCTATGACGATCTCATGGCCGGCAGGAGCGTCGGCGAAATCGTCCGTGCGATGGACGAAGAGCGTCAGCTTCTGGTGGAAGCGCGCGGCTCTGAATTCCTGAGCAAAGTGAGGGGTACCAATATCAAGGTCCATTTTACCAAGATCGGCAAGGGAGCACGGCGATCGAGCAAGATGGCTGCGCGTTGGCTTGCCTTCGATCCGGCGCTAGATGCCGAAGTGACCGTCGGCGACGAAACGATCCACATGGAAGGCATCATCAATGCGGTCATTCCGGAAGTGGCGCAGGGGATCGGCAAGGAACGCGCGCCGTTCCTGACGGCGCTCGCGCCGATCGCAAGCGAACTGCTGCTCGCTGGCAATGTGATCATGAACGTCACAATCCCCGCCGTGGTCGCTGCCGCGATGGGCAAAATGACCGCTTCGGACGCCGCCAGCGAGGCCCAATCGGCAGGCCTGATTTCCGCCGGCATTCCGGGCACGAAAGCTAAAGCCGAGGCCGCCGCCCTGGTCGCGGTCGAATCCATGAGGCTTTGATGGCAGACGGCGTCATTCTCCTTATGGCCCAGATCGATGATGCGCCTGGCGAGTTGCTCGCCCATGTCATCGACAAGATGACCGAGATGGGCGCCAAGAATGTCCAGCTCCTTTCCAGTCTCGGCAAGAAAGGCCGTCCAGCCTACGTGCTGTTGGTCGACATCAACGCCGAGGACGAGCAGGAATTCGCCTCCGTTCTCGCTGGCGATCTGGGGATTTGGGGTTATCGGGTCCTCGAATCGCAGCACAAGCACTTCGACATCCAGCGCTACAAGACGCAACTCGAACTGAAATGGGCGGGAGGCGGGAGGAGTTTTCCGCTGCGCCTCAAACGCATGCTCAACGATGGCGTGTTCATGCGGGCAAAGGCCGAACACGACGATCTTGTCGTTATATCCGCACAGATGAGAAACCTTCTGCCGGTCTCGGTCGCAGTGCTGAAGGCAGCGATTGAGACCACCATTGGATCGACTGAGCCGGGCGAGACCTTGCGCGTCGATCTGTCCGGTCTGCAGCTTGCGGATCGATAGAGGATGGAAGGCCCGATGCATATTCATCTTGATGTCTTGGGCGGCGTTGCCGGCGACATGTTCGTCGCCTCGATGCTGAACGCTTGGCCCGATCTCACTGCGGTGGTGCAACAAAACCTTCGTCTTGCCGGTCTGGAAGACGACGTGCAGGCTGTGGTGCAGCCGCATGACGACGGCGTGCTGACCGGCAGCCGCTTCGATGTCACGAAGATGGGCTCCGAACAGGAGGCCATCCGACCTCATGGCGGTCACCATGCTCATGGGCATGCCCACGAACATGATGACCACGACCAGCGGCATAGCCAACATCACCATCAGCACGTCCATGACGCGCACCACCGCCACCATCATCACACCCATTGGCGCGACCTTCGTGCGATGCTTGAGGGAAGCAGCTTGGACGAGGCTGTTAAGCGCGCAGCCATAGCAATCTTCCATGAGCTCGCCCTGGCCGAAGCCGCTGTGCACGGCAGGCATGTCGATGACGTGACCTTTCATGAAGTCGGCAACTGGGATTCGATCGCTGACATCGTGGCCGCGGCGACATTGATCGAGGCGGTGGGCGAAGCAAGCTGGTCGGTCGGCTCACTCCCGCTCGGACGCGGCTGGGTGGAAACCGACCATGGCCGGCTGCCCGTTCCAGCTCCTGCCACGACTTTACTGCTGCGCGGATTTACCTTTCATGACGACGGACGCGCTGGCGAACGCATCACGCCGACGGGAGCGGCGATCCTGCGCTATCTCTCTCCCTCGAGCGGTATCGGCCCCTCAACGCATGTGCTCGATCGCTCCGGAATCGGCTTTGGCACGCGACGCTTCCCCGGCATGAGCAACATGCTTCGCGTCCTCGCATTCACCAATGAAGCCGCAGTGCAGGAAAGGATCGGTGTCATCCAGTTCGAAATCGACGATCAGACGGGCGAGGAATTGGCTGTCGCCCTTGATCATATTCGTGCAGCCGAAGGCGTCGTCGACGTGACCCAGTCGCCGGTCTTCGGCAAGAAGGGACGGATGATGGCCTCCGTGCAAGTTCTCACCCGCCCCGACGCGATAGAGGCAATCGGCACGCTCTGCTTCCGACAGACCACGACGCTTGGCCTGCGAAGCCGTACGGAGGCGCGCACCATCCTGCCGCGGCAGGCGGTCACGACCGGCGATGGAGTACGCGTGAAGCTAGCCGAGCGCCCCGGCGGGCCGACCGCCAAGGCAGAGATGGATGACGTGAAAGCCTTTCGTCAGAGCCACAAAGCCCGGTCTGAGTTGCGCCGCAGCGCGGAGGCAGAGGCGCTGGAGAAAAGCCATGACCACCATTGAAGCGTTCCTGGGCCGTCTCGACGCGGTGTTCGACAGCGCCCGTCCCGCGGCTGTGGCCATCTCCGGTGGCGTCGACAGCATGACTCTGGCCTTCGTGGCGCACCTTAGGCTGGGCGCAGACCTGACCATGTTCCACGCCGCCTCGGCCGCCGTTCCGCTCTGCGCGACCGAACGGGTCAGGGATTATGCGGCGCGACATGGTTGGGACCTGCGGGTCATCGATGCAGGGGAATTTGCCGACGAACGCTATCTGGCCAACCCCTCAAATCGATGCTTCTTTTGTAAATCGAATTTGTACGGCACACTGTCGTCCCTCTCGAAAGCGCAGCTCATCCGGCACGAATACGGACGATCTGGGCGACTGGCGGCCCGGTCTCAAAGCAGCCGAGGCCAATAGCGTGCGCCACCCCTTTGTCGAGGCCGGCATGTCCAAGGCCGACGTGAGGGCGATGGCGGCAGCGCATGGTTTGCACGACCTCGCCGAATTGCCCTCAGCGCCCTGCCTCTCGAGCCGCATCGAGACGGCTCTCAGGATCGAGCCCCAAATCCTGCGCGCCGTCGATCGAGTCGAGACGCTGATCCGGGGCGAGCTCTCGCCGGACACGGTTCGTTGCCGCGTCCGTCAGACCGCGGTCGTTGTCGAACTGGATGAAACTACGCTGTCGCGGCTGTCAGACGCCGATCGGGTGGAACTCGCTCGCAAAATCGCTGATGCTTTCGACGGGCAGCCGCCCATCCATTTCCAGGCTTATGTCCGGGGCAGCGCCTTCTTGCGTGAACAAAGCGCATGAACGAACAGATTAGATTGGACTTTCAGCGTCCTGAGCGGCTGGACGTTGATGAGGCCATCCTTTGCGCTCGGAAGTCTGATGCCCAGCTTACCGCGATCATGGACCGGGTGTTGGCGCACGGCACGCGATGCCTGATGACCCGCCTCGATCCCGAAGTTTTTGCCCGCATGGCGACCACTCATCGCGAAAGGCTGGATTACGATCCCGTATCTAGGACGGCTTACCTGAACTGGATCTCTGCTGGCGAACTGGAACCGCCTCGGATCGCGGTGGTGTCGGCCGGCAGCTCGGACATGCCTCAGGCGGCCGAAGTCACGCGAACGCTCACCTATCTCGGCGCCTCGACAAAGCAATTCATCGACATCGGCGTGGCCGGCCTGTGGCGGCTGCTGGACCGTGTCGACGAATTAAGAACATTTCCCGTCATCGTGGCCGTCGCCGGCATGGATGGCGCCCTTCCAAGCGTCTTGGGTGGGCTCGTGCCCGGCGTGGTCATCTGCTTGCCCACCTCGACCGGGTATGGCGTTTCGAACGGAGGACAAACCGCCCTTCACGCGGCGCTGGCTTCGTGCGCACCTGGACTTACGGTCGTAAACATCGACAACGGGTACGGCGCGGCATGTGCCGCATTTCGTGTTTTGAATATGATCCGGCGAACCGCAGCCGCTCCGAATGGCTGACGAGGGTTCGGCCGTTGCATGGTCCGACTGTGAATTTATCCAGGAGCTCAGGGAGCTCTCTCCCGCAGTCTTTTCGACGACCAACTTTTCGCGCCAAGGCAAAAATCGCCACCGTTTACGGTCTTCTGATCATCGCAACTATCGTGGCCTGGATCTGGGCTTGGAATGTTGTCAACGGCCAGCCGGTTCTACTCGGGACAGCCATTGTCGTCGATGGTGTTCTTAACCACGCGTCCGGCCCTCACGATGAGGGATAGGTGGTCGCCCTGGCCGCCGAGCAGCGACATGTTCTCCAGCGGGTCACCGTCGACGGCGATAAGGTCGGCGAAGACGCCGACCTGGAGCGATCCGACCTTGCCGGTCATGCGCAGCAACTCGGCCGCATAGCACGTCGTGGACCTGATCACCTCGATCGGCGGCAGCACCTCGGCGCGTATGGTGAATTCGTCGGATTGGTACTTGTGCAGTTCGCCCAGGAGATCGGTGCCGAACGCCATCGTCACCCCGGCCCTTTGGAGAATTTCGAGCGAGCCCCGGCTGCGCAGCCGGACGTCGTCGTTCTTCGCGAGGGACACGTCCGGCAGGCCCAGCGCCTTGGCGTCCTTGTGCAGCGCTTCGTAGGCGACCAGAGTGGGGCAGGCGATAGCGCCGCGTACCTTCATGAGGCGCGCTGTCGCCGGCTCGATCAAGTTGGCATGTTCAACCGAGCGCACACCGCACCGCACGGCACGCGAGATCGCCTCGTCGGTGTAGAGATGCGCGGAGACATAGGTCTGAGCGTTCGCCGCCTCTTCGACGATGGCCTCCAGCTCTGGTATCGAGAACTGCTGGAAGTTGATGGGATCCGTGGGCGACGACACGCCGCCATTAGCCATCGCCTTAATGAACTGAGCCCCCTGGCGGATTTCGTCGCGGGCAGCGTGACGAACGGCGTCGACGCCGTCGCAGACCCGGCCCATCGCGCCGAGACGGTACGTCTGGGACTCGGCGCTGCGGTTGTCGACGAAGCCGCGATAGTCGCTGTGACCGCCGGTTTGGGAGAGCGCCTTGCCGCAGAAGACGAGACGCGGTCCCTCGATATGGCCGGCTTCCTCAGCCTGGGCCAGCGGCCGCGTCGCCCCGCCGACGTCACGCACCGTCGTGAAGCCGCGCATCAGCATCTGCTTCATGATGCGCGCCGCGCCGAAGGCAACCGTCACGTCCGGAAGCATCGCCGTGCGGCCAGGGTCGACGGTGATCGCCGTCACATGGACGTGGCAGTCGATAAGCCCTGGCATCAGGGTGCGGCCCTTCAGGTCGATGGTGCGCGCCGCCTTTGAGGAGATCGGCTTCCCGGAGATCTCCGCGATCACGCCATCCGCGATGCGCAGCCACGATTCCGACGCCCCGGCGAAGCCGTTTCCGTCAAGCATCCTGGCATTGGCCAGGATCAAATCATCCGCGGGCATGTTTCCTCATTCTTAGTGCTGGCTGGCTGTGAAGGAGATATGCGTGTGGCTGACGCGCTCGCGAGAACGCCGCCCAAATGCCTCTCAGGACAAGCAGGTTGTCAAATCCATCATCAGCAGGAACAGTGCAGAAATCGATGTGCCGATGACGCCGCCAATGTCGTGGAAGACGTGAAGCTGGTTCCCGGCGGCTGCGATGACCACATAACCAAGAACGACGATGCTGGAATGGTCCAGCAAAAAGAAGAAGCCGACCGAAAATGGATGTTTGCCTTGTGTGAGCTTGCGCACGACATTGTCTATTGCCGCAATATGGTCTGCATCAAATGCATGTCGAAGGCCGAGCATGCAGGCCGGGCCGAGCACCTACGAATGAGGTGCTCGCCCATATTGCACGGCGTAAGATTGAGCAACAGCCTGGACGGGATCCGGTCTGCCCTCAAGTCTTTCATTGGGCGCTTTCGGCGCTTCTAAATGCCGAGGGTTCAATCGCCTTTCTGTTAGAAGCGGTATGTGACGCCCGCACCAATCAACCAGGGGTCTAGCTTGGCCTTGCCTTTCAGATCGGTGCCGGCCACTTTGACGGTAAAATCTGGTTCCAGGAAAAGCTTCTTGACATCGACGTTGACCCCCCAGTGCTGATCCAGCATGTAGTCGAAGCCGACCTGCAGCGCGGCACCAAACGTGTTCTTCACATGGAGAGCATCGGCGCTGCCGACGCTTTGATTGTAAAAGACGGTGTAGTTCAGGCCGGCGCCGACATAGGGTCGGAAGGCCCCGAGGTCGGTGATATGATACTGCAGCGTGAGCGTGGGTGGCAGTATCCATACCTTGCCGACATTCCCCAGCGCGCCGATTGCTCCGCTGCCATCAATGTTGGCGTAGGTAGTGGCGAGTATGAGTTCGGCAGCAATGTTTTCGGTGAAAAAATAGGAGATGTCGAATTCTGGCGTCACGGTGTCTGAATAGGAGAGATTGGAACCGGCGATCCCGCCGACGTAACCTGAATCGTTGGTTTTCACTCCCAAGGCGCGCACGCGGATCTGCCACGGGCTCGACGCCTCCACTGTTCCCTGGTCCTGTGCGATGTAACGTTGCGCAGGGTCTGCTGCCAAAGCCTGCTGACCCACCCCCATAAGGACGATGAGCGCCATCGCACCCTGCGCCGCAATCATCCGCACTTTTGTCATCATGTTCTCTCCTGGTATCTGATAACCGTAGACTCTGTCGTTTGCGCGCGCGGGGTGATTTCTCATCACGCGCTGATACAGACGCTCTGCGAAGAGCACTGCATTTGTCGTGCCAACGAAAAGAGACATTGAGAAACCGCAAGACTCGCTTCCGACACACTCGTGCCTCGGAGCTGATATTGTCGTGTTTCGAGCCGATATTGTCGTGTTTTGCACAAACGGACTAACGACCGAAAGCACGCGAGAGCTATCCCCGACCCATTGGCAGAGGATGAACGAGACAATACCTCACGAGTTGGTCGCGATGCTGGTCATGCGAGGCGGGCTCCCTGGCGCGGCACGACATCAAAGCGAACCTGTTGTTCATAGCGGCCCGTAAAGTTGTCGGCTTATGCCGCGCAGGTCTCGTCAAGATTCGTGTGGCTCACAGGCCCTCTGGTCATTGAGAATAGGACTGTCGGATTTCGCGTAGAACCCTAGTACGGGTCCGATATCAAAGATCGTCCCTGGTGGAAGGCGCCGGACGGACGCAGGCCATTTTTCGGTTGAGACGCCGATGCCTCTCGCCAGCGTGCTGGCAAATCGGGGCATCAGCGGTGCGAGTGTCTGCGCCAGGATCGCAGCGGCTGTAGCCTGAAGCGCGAGTGAAGTCCGGGTGCGGGCGGGATAGAGACGTCGCGCCGCTGCATAGTCTTGCGCCTGATGGTAGATCAGGCAATCGCGCACGAAATCGCAGGCCTGAGCGGCCGCGCGACGGAGCGAGAAGCCCTCGTCCGAATAGGCGCGTTCCATCGCCGTGCGATGAGTATCTATCTGAGCAAAAAAGGCGCGGTCGGCCGAAGCCCAGTCGCCTGCGTCGGGCACACGGCCGCTAAAGTCCCGCTGGATGTCCCTGTGCAGCGCATCAAGCCAATTCAGCCAGATACCCTGAAATATCTCGTTCCCAGTGCGGCGCAGCGCGTCCAGCGTGAAGTTCGTCCGCTGACCTTCCGGGCGTGTCAGGGCCAAATGGAGACGCACGACGTCGACTGTCTTTGGATCCAGAACGTCCTTGCCCCAGACCGCATGGCCGCGGCTGGTCGAGAACTTCTGGCCGTCGAGCAGGTAAAACTCGTTCACGTGATAGCGAATGCGCGGCGTCCAGTGGGAGAACACCTCGGAATAAAGAGCGGGGTAGAGTAGCGCGTGGTAGAAGGAATTGTCGAAACCGAAGAAATGCACAATCTGCCAGTCATCGCTGGGCTTGGCCGCATTCCAGTCGCGACCCAGTGAGCGAGCTAGCGCCTGGATGTTGTAAAGAAAACCGAAAGCCATCTCCGGCCAAATCCAGATCACCTGCCCCGGGAGCCCTTCGGCCGGCAGGCCCCAGGCCGACGGGTGGGTAATGGGCAGCGAAAAGTCGCCACGTTGGCGTAGACGCGCGAAGAGGTCCATGATCCGAACGGGGGCGCCTGATGACCTTAGATGCCGGTCGATATTGGCGTAGCACCGATCCAGCGCAAGTTGGGCACGGCGCACGTAGTCAACCACCGGCGCCTCGGCCGAGTGCCGCGACCGGGCTGCACCTAAGTCATGACACAGGTTCGGCGCGCCGCATTCCTCGCAGATGTTTCCGCCGACGGAGCCGCCGCAATCGGGGCAGAGGCCGCTTACATCCGGTTCGTAAAGGTAGTCGCCCGAAACAGCATCGAAGAGCGCAGGGCTCTCGCGCAGATCTACCGCCGTGCTGCTCAGAAGACCACGGAAACACGCGGCTTGAAACTCTGCATAGGCGTCATCGCCGAACGTGGATAGGAAGCTGTGGACCTCACAGTCGAGAAGTGCAAGCGTGGCTCTGATCTCGTCGGCGTAGTGGCGCGCCACCTTTGCGGGCGTCGCTTGATCGGCATCGGCACGCCTCGCGACGTAGCTCTGGTAATCATCGCTCCCAGTCAAGTGGTAGGCTTCGGCCCCTTTCATGCGCAGGAAACGTGTGTACACGTCGGCGCCAAAATAAGGGCCTGAAAGATGCCCCAGATGCAGATCGCCATTGGGCGTCGGCGGCGTCGAGAAAATGAAGATCGGTCCGCGCGGAGTCGGGGTCTGTGTAGCGGCATCAAGGGCGGCCTTGCCGTCACGCCAGTAGACATCGACGAAGTTTAGATCTTCGTCCCCATCGTTGCTCAGCACATGCGCTTCAAAAGGGTGGAACAGAACGACGTCGCCGGCCTTGACCGAGATTTCCCCACGGTCGGTCCTGACCTTGCCCGCTCCAGACAGGACCACGAAGGCCTCGATTTCGTCGTGCCGATGGGGCTGGGATGTCACGCCCGGTCCGACCTTTCCGAATGAAAACCCGGTGCCAGCGCCCCCCGTTCCAAGCGTGGCCATGTCGATGCCGAACGCCCGCGACAGCTCCGTTCGAGAAAACGTGGATTTGCGCATGACGAACCTCAGCTGTTGGAGCAGTGGTATCTTCGGCCGTCTGCATAACAGCCTCTGCTGCAAGTTGCGGAGAGACGCGGTAGGCAGACCCGTTGGCGGCCTCCGCCCGAACAATCCGGCTCTTCAGGCGAGCGACGACGGGCGCGCCAGTAATGCTGTAGTCGGCGTCACAGAAGGCCGCGCGGCGACCACCTCCACAATCGAGGTGCCGAGGCGTCGCAACGGGAAGCTGGCTATGCTCCAGTAGCCGGCAAATCAGAACGCCATACCCTCCTAGCATTATTTGAGCGGTCGATCAGTTTCGTGTGCACGCCTCGCCTCGTTCCGCGAGCTTAATCGCGATAGAAAATGCCGTTTGGGGGCTTGAGGTTGTCGAGATCGGCAACTTTGCCCTCTGGCGGGTTAAGGGCGCGCTTAAGAACGTTATATTCAGCGCGGCTCGGTCCACCGGTTGAAGCCCGCTGGAACACCAAATAGAGCGTCCGCCGCGAACGATTGCTTTTGTTGGGCCTCGAGTAATGCGGTGCGTAATCGTCGAAAATGAAGACGTCGCCGGCCTTCCATGATATGGGTTCCCAGTAGAGTGTTTCGGCGACCGCCGGATCGATCACCCCTCCGGCATCCATGGGAAAGACCCCCTTCTTGTGATTGCCGGGGCTGAAGAAAAGCCCGCCATTGTCCGGGTCAGAGTCGTCGATCCCTATGGCAACGACCGCATGAACCATCCGGTCGGATAGCTTGTGTGGAATGTGATAGATGTCCTGGTGCGGACGGTAGCCGCCGCTGTCGGGATAGTGGAAAATCAGCAGTTCCTTGAGCCTGCGGGACTCTTCGTCAAGCAGTTCCTCAACACAGGACGTGATGCGCTGATCTTCCAGGAGCAAGTTCCGCAAGGGGTCATGGAAGTCGAGAAAATTCTCGGCTTTTGAGGTTATCTTTCGATTGTCCGTCGTCTTCTCGAACCACAGCATCCATTTGTCATCGCTGACGTCCCAGCGTGAAACATTGTCGACAAAACCGGAGATACGCTCAACAGCCACGGGATCGAAGAACCGTTCGAGCCTGACGTATCCATCTTTGTGCCACTTGTCTTTTTGTGTGTCAGTCAACATGCGGAAAGCCTCCTTTTGGTTTGGTCGAGCACCCCAGTAAGGCACTCGGGCCCTGGTCAGCTTGTGTCGCTGAGGGCCCTCCATGGCTTGCAGGCGGTGACGTTATTCTGCGGTGCGTTGCGCTGGTGGTGTGCAAGGCTTTGCTGTCCCTCCTCAACGAAGAAAGCACTTGACCTCGAAAGAGCTGTTGGTCCGGCACGATCTGCACAGTATTCAGCGACGAGCATCTAATAGTAATCATGGGACGATATTCGGCAGGTTTATTCGTAAGGTACCGCTGCATCGAACGTGCCAAAAGGAAAGTGTCATCAAAGCAACGGCAGCAGGTTTGTCATCATGTCGGGTGTCCGACATTCAAGGGGGAAAGCTTGCACCCTGCACCTGCCGCCGATTTGCACGTCATCGTCCTTGCCGCGCTGTGAATACGGGCTCACCAGGACACTGTTCAATGGCGAGGGTGCGACTCGCGGCGAAACCTTCGTCACGCGCAAGGCGAGGCGTGCTGTAGCTGCGATCACGACAGGACTGCTTCTACCCCGATAACCTCGATGCAAAGCGCGACTGGGGCTCGGGCATCTCTACGTCGAGGGCATGTGGCGCATCTACAGCATCACGACCTAACGATTTTGTGCTCACGACTGGCGAGACACAGTCGGTCGCAGCTTGTCGAGCTGCCTTCACGCGAATGCAGAAAGGAGATCGTCTGGGACAGCGAAGGCGTTGACGATGTGGGCCACACAGCGAACTCTCCAGCACTGGCTGGCGCTGGATTTCCCACATGGCATTGATCCGCTTCGATCCTCCACCTCGCACCCCGGCGATGGAAACCCGGAGAACAGATCGCTTTCATGAACGCCCCAGAATTTTGATCCCAGGCTCACATGACGATGCTGGGGTCAAGAGGGGCGTTAGAGCGGCATCGTGTTCCTCCAATGGCTGCGGAATCCAGAGCTGGGCCCGATTGCGTGACACGGCTCGATGAATCGAGCCTGGTCAAACTCACATACGGTCGCCGCTTGAGGACGGCTGCACCAATTTCCCGCTTGCGGCGGCAGGGGGGCCCAAAAGGCGAGACCCGTCTTTGATACGGCATTTCAGCCAGCTGGGATCTCGGTTCGCCTCCTGGATCCGCCGAGGCTGATCAGGCCTCGAGGGATCGGTGTATTGTTGTATCTCGTCAGACAGCCTTCATGACGGCACCTTCGATGACGACGCCTGCGGTCACGTATTTCCACAGCGCCACGAGCAGCTTCCTTGCAAGGGCGACGATGGTTGTCTTTTTGAGGCGCCCCTTATTGCGTATCACGCGTTCGTGGAACCAGCGGGTAAGCGCTGAAGCCGGTTGATTGCGCAGCCACAGCCAGGCCAACTCGATCATCGTCGTTCGCAGCCGGGAGTTGCCGGCCTTCGAGACGCCTTGCTCGTGTTGGACCGATCCGCTCTGCCAGGGTGTCGGCGCGAGGCCGGCATAGGCCGCGACCTGCCGGCGATTATCGAAGTGCCGGAACAGCCCTTCCGCGTAGAGGATGGCCGCACACTCGGGCCCCATACCCTTGAGATCGAGCAATGTCGCTGCTGGAGTTTCGGCGACTTCGACTGCCAGCAGAGCGTCGCGCTCGGCCTGCACCTCCTTGATCTGGGCTATCACCAGTTCGAGCCGGTCGAGCTCGCGACGGATTTGTCCCTTCAGATGTTCAGGCAGCGCGCGGCCGTCGCCGGTCCTCAATTCCTCAAGCCGATGTCGCCGGTCACGCCGCAGCGGCTCGTAACCGGTGATGCCCTGAGCAAACAGCAGGCCCTTGATCCGGTTGACATGGCAGGTCCGCTCACCAACCAGAACCTTGCGTTCACGGCCGATCCGGCGGCGGTCCTCGTCTTTGACGCCCGGCACCCTGACCATCGCGCACACGCGCGGCTCGCCCCGCTTGTAGGCGAGCAGCGCGCGCACCAGTGCCTCACCATCGATCTTGTCGGTCTTGGCACGACGCCGTCGGCGTGAGGTAGCGATCGAAGCTGCGTCGACGACATGGCTTTCGATCCCCTCGGCCTCCAGGATCCGATGTATCCAGAAGCCGTCGAGACCCGCCTCCTGAATGACCACAAGAGCAAAGTGCCGGCCGGTGCGCGCCTGTGCCTTGTCCTGGAGCAGGGCAAAGCGTGCCAGCAGTCCCGCGATATCGCCGCCGCGTATCGCATGTTTCGACATCTTCTCCCCACTGCCCGGCGACAGTGAAGTGATCAACCAGGTCGATTTACTGAGTTCCAGAGAAACGAAGATCGCGCCAAGATCGGTGCGGATAGCGGCAGGCGCCGCGGCTTGATCGGCTGCAACATGCATGATTGGCCTCCACAGAGTTGTTGGTCAGCAACCCCACTCTGCCAGAGCGCAGGTCGCTATCCACCACCGGTCATGGGATCTTTGATGGTGCGATCTTTTCTGCTGAATGGAAGCACTATGGAACAAGTTCTACACGGCCGGCAGGTGTCGCCGCGACTGCCAGTCGGGTCGCTGCTAACGCGGCCCGTACGGGTCAGCCGTTTCGAAAGGTGTAACCGTAGCCGTTGATCGCCGGCGCACCGCCGAGATGCGTGAAAAGAACCCTCGATCCCTCGGCAAAAAAGCCTTTCTGGACCAGGTCGATCATTCCTTGCATCGATTTGCCTTCGTAAACGGGATCGATGATCATACCTTCGAGCCGCGCGCACAGACGGATGGCGTCCTTGGTTTCCGGGGACGGTATGCCATAATATGGGTAGGCGTACTCCTCGAGCAACACCACATCATCCTCGACCAGTTCCATTCCGAGATCGACGAGCTCCGCTGTATTTCGGGCAATATCCAGCACTTGCGCCTTGGTTTGCGAGGGAGTGGCAGAGGCATCGATACCGATGACGTTGCGATGTCGACCGTCATTGGCAAATCCGACGATCATGCCGGCATGCGTCGAGCCCGTGACCGTGCAAACGACGATGAAGTCAAATGCAAACCCGAGCTGTTTCTCCTGGGCGCGCAACTCCTCTGCGAACCCCACGTAGCCGAGGCCACCATACGGGTGAACGGACGCGCCAGCTGGTATCGCATAGGGTATGCCGCCCCTCGCCTTGACCTCGTAGAGCGCCTTTTCCCAACTGTGGCGGATGCCTATGTCAAAGCCCTCGTCGACCAGATGCACTTCTGCTCCCATGATGCGGCTTAAGAGAATGTTGCCGACCCGATCGTAGACGGCATCCTCATGTGGAACCCAGCTCTCCTGAACTAGGAGGCATTTCATGCCAATCCTGGCGGCGACCGCAGCGACCATTCGCGTGTGGTTGGACTGGACGCCGCCGATGGAGACAAGCGTATCGGCATCTGAGGCGATGGCGTCGGGGATGATGTATTCGAGCTTGCGCAGCTTGTTTCCGCCAAACGCGAGTCCGGAGTTGCAGTCCTCGCGTTTGGCGTAGATTTCCACCTTTCCACCTAGATGCTTGCTGAGCCGGTCGAGCTTCTCGATGTGCGTCGGTCCAAAGGTAAGCGGATAGCGTTCGAACTTTTCCAGCATGTTCTCTCCGGCGATGCGTGAATGAGCCAAGACTAGCTATGCACATCAGCTTAAGGGGCGTGTTTGGTCTGAGGTCAGCTGCGCTGTCCGACGTCTTGGAAGAGCTTCGTCACATTCCAGCGCCTCATTCGCCGTCCCGACACGCAACGGCAACGTCGGCGTCCCCACCAATGCCTGTCGCGCCGAAAACTGCGTCGCCGGGATTGGAACGACGGAATGCGGTCGCCGTCGACGGCACCAAGCATAGCATTCCTTGAAAGATCCACCCGATGTTCAGGGTTGATCCGAAGTGGCGTGAAACTGACTTTGATCTCGTCATCGCGCCTCAGTGGAGCAGCGATATGCCGCCCATCGGAAAGACCGGAGGCACATTGGAAGATTTATTCCTCACCACCTCATCATCATCTGGCGGCTGACATTCCAACTGCGTCGCAACTCCGAAATGTTCGGCCCTTTGGCCAGATCTGCTAGCGCAGCCAGACCGCCAGATCAGAAAGAGCACACTTGCGAAATAGGCTACCTGGAGGAGCAGCGAACAAGCCAGCGTTGTGACGACTACTGTGCGGATGGAATGAGAAGCAAAGTAGACAGCCAAAGCGTTGCTGCACAGGACCAGCCAAAAAACGCGATAAAATATTCTGAAGGGCAACGCCGTTCTCCTGGTTTTCTCGCCACATCATGCAGCGACCTTGTCGGCGGCAACATGTGTCTGGCAGTTCTTCGGGCAGACGCGGGCGCAGGCTCCGCAGCCGACGCAGCGGCCTGCATGGTCGACGACCATGATCATGCGATTGAGCTCGCCATCGAAGTCGTCGTCTTCATCGTTGCAGGGGCCGAGGATTTCGCCTGCGTCATCGACGCCGTAAAGGTGCATGACCTCGCGCGAGCAAACCTTAAAACAGCGTCCGCAGCCTATGCAGGTCGTGCCATCGATAGCGGTGAGATATTGCGGCATCCAGTTGGAGCCGTCGCGGGTGACGAAGGCGCTCGTCATCGCGCATTCTCCGATGCAGCGAGATCTCTCTTGGCAGCGTCTAACTCGGCAAAAACGGCGAACGTTCTCTCGGCAATCACCTTGATCTCGGTCCAGTTGACCGGGAGGTCTTCGGCAAGGTCGTGCAATTCCATCTTCGCGGTTCCCGCACGCGACTGCAGCTTGCGGACCTTCTTCTGCAGCTCTTCACGGTTTGACATTAATCCTTCCTCGAAAATGGCTTCCATCACGCCAGCGCGACGTCGGGACTGACTTCGGTGTCTGCGGTCGCATCGTCGACCAGTTTCGTACCGGCCTCCGCCAGTTGTCGGAACGTCTCGAAGCCGAACCGGTGGATGTCCGGACAGAACGACCCAACGCCTGGCACCGACAAGCCCGCGCCCAGAGGCCTCACGGGTTTGGCCTCCACAATTGGTGTCACCGGGCGGAAACGCTCCGCGATCGCAAGCCCGACGGCGCTGTAAAACATGTCGAGCCTCCACAGCGCGTGGGGATCGGGATAGCCCATGCCAGGGATCGCGCGGCGCCTATTTCTGGTGACGATGAAGCCGGCCAGCAGCGCTGCGTCCGATTTGCCTTCCCATAAGCAGTAGGACTCCTCAGCACGGATCAGCCGCACGAGGCATTTGACGAACGGGGTGGCAAGGGCCGCCTCGTCCTCGTCGATAGCAGCGCAGGTCGCGGCTTCGGGCAATTTCATATTCTCCCCGTTTCAGGCCTCTTCCTCGAATTTCTTTTTTCGGCAACGCCTAGTTCGGGCACATGTGCGTGGCCGACGCCCGGCTCGGAGCGGGCAATTCCAAGCAATCGATGTCCCGGTGAGCGGCCTTGGACGCGTCTTCGACCGCGAGGCCTTCCACCACGGCGAGAATTCGCGTCCAACATCACTTGCGCCGCTCCGCGGCCGCGGGTCATCGCAAAATTCGAGCTTTGAACCTGCCGCAAACGATCCACCCGGTGCAGCATGGGGCCTACTTGCTGCGGTCACGCCAAGGAAACGGACGAATTGGCCAGTAAACATTCAGATTGACGCCCCTTTTTATGTATTTTCCCCGGCCGATCGCGCGTTGGTACCGTCGGGAAAATGCTTTACGAAGCCGCGTAGAGAGCGCTGTAACGGCCCTCCCACCCTTGTAGCTGGCTAGGGCCTGCAGCAAATCGGGTAGAAGGTGCTGTTTCAGGGCGTCCGGAGTAAGCTCCGGACCGTCAAGCGACTTCAGTGCCATCCTAAGCAACTCGATCGCGCGATCCTTATTGCCGCTGTCGTAATAGTACCTAGCGACCGCCGGATAGGACCGGAACTTAGGGCCGTCGCCTTGCGGGGGATTGAGTGCCAGGATGTGTTCGGACAGCCTTTTGCCCATCGCGAAGCGCTCAGCAGATGGAAAGTGCGAATGGTCGTGCGCCGGACCGAAGAGCTGACCTAGCGCTGCAAGCATCCAGTTCTCGGAGTCTCTGTCGATTGCGTCGCGAACCAATTGGCGGATGACGGGCATGCCTTTTTGCATGTCGTGCATTCTGTGAAGTAACAGATGCACATGAGCCAGGCGAAAATTGATATCGTCCGGCACCAAGGCGATGCCCTCTTCGATCGCGGAGAGCGCCGTCTTCCAATCCTCTATCTTTATCGCCGCCCAGAATCTGTCATTGATCGGCTTCTTCAACGCCTGTTCGCGCGCTATTGCGCCGCTTCTGGCGATCCGCGTCGTATCGGCGGCCTTCGCTTCATCGCTGGCGCGCCAACTGCCGTTCAGCACCTTCGGCAAAACCTCGTCGAGTTGCCTCGGATGACCGATAAAGGCGATGTGACCGTCCCGGTCGACCACGAACGAGGTCGGAATTCCGATCGAAAAGCTGGGCTCCCTCCAAAGCTTGTTCATTTCGTCTGTAGGGTCGAACGCGATCCGATAGTTCAGATCCGGGCACTTTTCGGCCAACCACGCGCCCAACTTGGCTCGGGCCTCAACGGGCAAGGAAGCGTCTTCATCGGCCGCGACTCCGACGACCTCAAGTCCGGCGTCCTTGTATTTCTCCTGCAGTTGCACCAGTTGGAGCGCCGCCGCCGCACATGGTCCGCACCAAGTCGCCCAAAACTCGACGACGTACACTTTGCCGGCCTGGAAACTCGCAAGCGGCTCGCCACGCAGCCAGGTCTCGACCTTGATCGGGGGAGCCTGTGACTCCATCTGCAATGCCATGTTGCTCTCCAAGGCTATTGCCAAATGTTGCGCGACTTTGCTCGCGAGCTTGTTTCCCACTAAGCGAGGGGCACACGGGTTCAAGGAAAGCGAGCATCACTCATCTCGCGCGTCTGCGCGGAGCGAGCGTTTACTCAGTCTTGCCGGCATCCAGTGTTGCCGAATCTCCACTTGCAAAGGCTGTGCCAGTGGGCTCGGCGTGCAGTAAGGGGTGGTTTCGCTTGAAAACCCACCATGCGACGAAGATGGCCGGTTGTATTGAACCCGACATGTTTGCCGCCGTTGTCAGGTTTTGGACATGCATCACGCGCTGCGCGCCGCCAGAAGAGCCTGGCCGCGGACCACTCAACATGTATGCCGGCCAACGACGAGCAGATGGACATCATGACTACGTCGGCTATCGCCAGGCTCGTCATCATCGTCCGCTTCGCGCCCATTGGGGGGAGCTTTGTGCCGTTACGGTCCCTCAGGCGGTAGCGGAACTCGGCATTTGTGATCGCAAGGGCCGCTCCATGCGCGTGCCGCTGTGCCCCCCTTCCGCCTTGCGATTGAATTTCCCGGCTGGTGACGTGGGCGTCCTCCACGACGACGCCGGTCCAGCTGCGGCCCGCCACTACCGCCATCGCCAACGCCGCCATTGTCAGATTGACTATGACGATCGTGGCGGACCGGCCAGGAGTGCTGGTGCCGGCCGGTGAACTCTGCGGGATTCCTGCTTTGTGTTACCTTGTGTTCCGGCGCCCGGGCGCTACAGCGTCCGCCCGGGTGCGAATGCGAACATTGTCGGATTTGATCAGCCCAAGAGCATTCGACCGCCACGCGGGTCCGGCCGGACCGACTGAATACACTGGAGATGCGGCCGTCCTCGCCGCTCTACCATCTCAGCCAATGACATTATGATTGCTGCCATCGCTTGCCGCCCAATCCGGCAAGGGCCCGACTGTCCAGACTCGAATCGAGGGTCTTGGCCGCGCGGTACTATGATTGCGTTGTTCAGCCCCACCCCAATAGTGAGGGCGATCCCTGATTTCGCCCACGCGGGTGCCGATGCGGGTCCGAACGGCGTGCCGCTTCGAAAGGATTCTCTTTTTCGACCTGACGCCGACCTGCGAACCCTTGAGTTTGACTGCATTGAGAAGCCCAGTACGTCGGCGCGGCCGTTGAGTTCCGCTCACGGATCATCTCGGGCGAGCAGAAGCCATCCTGAGGGCACACTGGAGACTGCCTCGGGCCGAGGCGCTTGTAAATTGTATCGAGGCGCTCCGCGAAAACCTGCGCGTTTGCCGCGACCTTGGCCGACTTGGCATCAGGATCGGCGACCAGCGAAGCAGAGCTTCGAACAGTTATGTGCGTCTTCGGAACCGTCACCGCGCCAAAAACAGCGGCAATGGCGGCTTTGCTTCTATCCATCTCCTCACGCCACCGAAGAGCCGCTCGCGCAGCCGCCGGCTTCCATAAGCGCCCATGACAATCATGTTGGCAGACGTGTCGATTGCGTGCTGCGCGAGCACCGTTGCCGCCGGCTTGCCGGCGCTCGGCAGCCGGTCGACCGATACCCGAGCACCATGCCGGGTGAGATAGGCAGCGACGTCGGCTCCCGGCTCGGTGCCGTTTCCTGTGCAGGTCACCTCCGGATCGACCAATGTGAGCCGAACTTCCTCGGCTCCGGACAGCAAATCCAGCGCTTCCCGAACCGCACGGGACGCCTCCACGCGCGAATCCCAGCCGACCAGCACGCGCCGCGGCGAGAGAGTCGCCTTGGCACCCTTCGGTACGACGAGCACCGGCTTTCCGGTATCGAACAAGCTGCCGTTGATAACAAGAGGTCCGAGATCGATGTCGTTGAGAAGTGCGGGGCCGACGATGGTCAGGTCACTGCAGAGCGCCCGCTGTCGCACCGCGTCGCCGACGCTGGCCTGGTCGCAGCATTCAGTATCGACGTCATAGCAAGCCCACAGGCCTCCCAGCAGTTTTTGAATATCCCTGGACGTCTTTTCCAGAATGGCCATCTCGTGTGAAAATTTCTCGATTTGCCTGTACCGCTTTTCCAGTCTGGCAATGGCCGCTGCATGTCGTTTTGGCCACTCGGGGATGGAACCGCATAGCGGCGGAGACCCGATAATAAGTACCGAAAGGTTCGCACCGCCCTCAGCACACAAGCCGGCAGCTATTGTGACGTCCTTATCGGAGTGGTGAGCTCCCGTCACACTGAGTACGCTTTTGAAGGCCATGGACTGCTTCTTTTCGAGTATGTTGTGCCCGCGGGCGTTTCGAAGCCGCAAGACTTGCCCTCGCGAGGGAGATGGGAAATGGCAAACCGGCTTGCCATTCAGCCATCCGGCTTCTCCAGCGAGTAACCTGCCGATCTGACGGTACGAATGACGCTATCGGGCGAGGCCGCCTTGAGCGCCTTTCTGATCCGGCTGATATGGACGTCGACGGTGCGTGCACCGATATGGATATTGTCTGGCCAGGCCGCGTCGATCAGCTCGTCTCGGCTGAAGACCTTGCCGGGAGCTTCAAGCAAATGGCGCAGCAGGTTGAACTCGAGCGGTCCGAGATGGATGTCATGGCCATTACCGCGAACTCGGTAGGCATCGAGCTTCATCTCAAGGCTGCCGCAGCAGAGCCAGCTGCCGTTTTCGGTCCCGTTTGAACCCGGCTTGGGCAGCGCCAGCTTCGTGCGCAGACAGTCCAGCAGCGTGGCTGGCGCGATCGGCCGGACAAAGCTCTCGTCAATACCTGCCTGCAAGAGATCGAACTGCTGGTTCTCGGCGCCGTGGGCGATCAGGGCAATCACGGGAAGGTCGCCGGTCCGGGGCTCCCTCTTGAGCCTGGCGCAAATTGTGGAGGCCGTCGCGCTCGCTGGCCCGCAATCCAGCACGACCGCCTGGAGCTCTCGTTCATCGGCCGCTGCAAGTGCTTCCTTCACGCCGCCTGCCGGCTCACTCGTGAAGCCGTCCACCCCCAGAATGTGACTGAGGAACAAATACAACTCCGCATCTTGCGAACAGATCAGGACCAATGGCTTCATCGGCGCTACCCCAAGAAGCAAATCGGCCTCGACCGCCCCGGTTGGGTGGTCGGGCCATGGCATGTCTTCAACGCCTGGCATGATCCCCTTGCTCGAAAATCGCTTTCATCACGCCCGCGCCACCTCGGGATAGGCTTCAATGGCCGCGATCGCATCACCGGCCAGTTTCGTACCCGCCGCTGCGAGTTTCCAGAACGTCTCGAAGCCGAAGCGGTGGACGTCGCGCAGGGTCTTCGACAGAACGACCAACCGCCCGGCCGTGAAGAGCACGCGCCCGAAGCCCTCATGGCTCATCTCCATCATCGGCGATGCCATCAGGCCGGAACGCTCTTCGATCGCGAGCCCGACGGCGGTGTAAAACATGTCGAGCCTCCACAGGACGTCAGGATCGGGATCGCCGATAATCGGGATCGCACGGCGCTGTTCCTTTGTGATGATGAAGTCGCCCAGGAGCTCGGCGTCCGATTTGCCTTCCCATGTTCCGTAGGAATCCTGGGCACGGATCAGCCGCACGAGGCATTTGACGAACGGGGTGGCAAGGGCCGCCTCGTCCTCGGCGACATCAGGACTGACCACGGCGTCAAACATTTCGCCTACTCCTCATTTGAAGTCCTCGTCCTCGAAGGGCCGTTTCTTTTTGGCAACGCCTGCCTCCGCCAGCACCTTGCGCAGCCAGGGCGGAGGAGCCTTCCTGAGCATCGTCTGCGTGCGCAACAGCACCTCTTGGATGGTTTGGGGTTGCGGCACTTTGATCGGATGGATTTTCGCCGAAATAACCTTGGCTGCCGAAGGTCCGCCAATAGCCAGACAAAACAGGAGATGACAGCCCTTCAGCGCCTCCACCTTCGGAGTGATGCGATCGTCGCCCTCGCTGCGATGCTTCCCGCTCTCGTCGGAAACGTCGTCGAAGGCCACGGCTTCCACAAGCTGCCACTCCTCGCGCGTCACGTCGTAGACAGCAAAGCGCTTGGCCGATCCGAAATGGGCATTGAGGTTCTTCATGTCTTGCGTAGCGATCGCCACGCGCAAAGCGCCGGCTTGCCGTAGCGGCATCGATGCGTGAACCTCGTCAGAGACGAGCGAGAGGCGACGAACTGAGCTCATCTGGCATTTCTCGGTGGCGGAATGGATCAAGCGCCTCAGGCGTCGGCGCATGTCGATTGGCCTGGAAGATGTTGGCAACCTCGAAGATCAGGTCGCGGGTCCCCTGATAGAGGACTGTGAGCTTGTGCTGGCTGCCGAGCCGGTCAAAGATCGGGAAGCCGACGCGCATGAGCGGGATGCCAAGGTGCTGCGCCGCCTGGCGGCCGTGGGAATGGGTGACGAGGAGATCAGCGCCAGCGCCAAGAGCTTCCAAATCGCCGAGATCGCCGATCTGAACCGAGTCCGCCGGTACTTTCTCCAGAATTTTCGACATATTGGTCGTGGTGACCGCCGCCGCGATTTCGGAGCCCATGCCGACGAAGAAAGTCGCGAGTTGGTAGAGCTGGTCTGGTTCGGCAGCGATCGCAATTTTCTTGCCTCCGAAATGGAAATGTCCGTCGAGCAACGCGTCCTGCAACTGCGCCCGGCGCCGGCGCACCTCGGCCGGCACCGGCGCGCCCGAAATCGCAGATAGCAGCGAGACGAACCGGTCTGCGGCCTTCAATCCAGCCAGTGACTGGAACATCGTGTAAGGCACGCCGGTCAACCTGTGCAGCAGCTCGGCCGGGCGGCGCATATGCTCACCGATGACAATGCATTGCACGGCCGTGCCAAGCTCGCGGATGTCCTCGACGCTGGTACCGCCATAGGTGGTCGTGACCCAGCGGTCTGGCACTGTACCGTCGAGCGAGCCGGAGACGTCCGGCACAATCACCGGCTCGAGCCCAAAGCTTTCGACCATGTCACGCAAATGCTCGATATCGGCCACGGTGAGATTCCAGCCGGGCAGGATCGCGATCTTCTTCGATTGCCGCGCCTGCTCGCCGGGCCGCGTGATCCTTCCGATCATCGCCGTGACCGCCTTGGCCCAACCCTCTTCGATCGCCCCCTCGAAATCCGGCGTGTTGGCCAGCACGACCTCCGTACCCGCGAGTTCTTCCGCGCGCTTCTGCCTGATATTGGCGATATCCGCTGCGAAATCCTCGCCTCGGGTTTCCGTTAGCGCCGTCGTGCAGACCCCGATCAGCTTTGGCTTTGTGCGACTCTTGAGATTGAGGATCGCCTCTTCCAGATGATCCGCCCCGCCAAGGATCGTCGCCACTTCGTCCATCGCGGTAGTCTGCAGGGGGATGGCTTCCTTGAAATGCCGCACGAAGAGCACGAGCGCGAAGCTGGTGCACCCCTGGCTGCCGTGGAACAACGGCATCGCACCACCGATCCCAAGAAAGGCCAAGGCTGCACCCAGCGGCTGCGACGACTTCAGTGGATTGACGGCCGCGGCTTTTGTCTGGGGAAGGATGCGGACCATCGGCTTCCTCAACACTCGCCGAAATCGTCGGCCGTCGTGCCGGCGAATTTCTTGAAACCCCGGACGGTCGCGGTCTCACTCTTCGTGCTCGGCGGTTCGTCCCCCGCGGCGAGCTGGCACTCCCACGGCGGCGGCTCCCGCACCTGGCGCCAGATCGGGTTGTGGATGGCGAGGTCGATTTGGCGCACGAGTTCCACCATGCCGTCATAACCGGCATAGGGCTGGTGACGCTCCTGGTTGATATCGAGCCAGGGTACCTTGGCCTTCAGTGCGATAAACTGCGTGCGCCCGCCCGACAGCATGATGTCGGCCTCGTGTTTTGAGAGCATGGCGTAAAGCTCGCGCGGTGCCATGGCCTCGAACATGTGGTTTTCGTCCTTGAGTATCTTCTTGATGCGCTCCTTGTCTTCGGGCGTTGATTTCTTGACCGAGGTGCCGACGATCTCGATGCCGATCTCCATGAGTGCGTGGACGACCGACCAGGACTTCACACCGCCAGTGTTGAGAAGCACGCGCTTGCCTTCGAGCCTCGGCCGGTAGGCCGCGAGCTTCTTCCAGGCAATCGCCTCCTCTTCAGCAATCAATGCCTCGGTGCGGCCGAGGATCTCCGGATCCGCACCCTTGTTCACGAGCAGTCTGGAGATCTGCCGCAGCGCTTCAGAGGTGTCGGTGATGCCGTAGAAGGAGCCTTCGAAAAACGGGATATCCCAGCGCTGCTCCATCTTGCGCGCCAGATTAATGAGGGCGGTCGAGCACACGATCATGGTTGCCCGGGCGCGGTGCGCCGATGCAACGTCGAGGTAGCGCGCGTCGCCCGGAATTGAGGCGCGCACCCGGATGCCGAGCCGGTCAAAAAGCGGCTTCACCAGCCAAAATTCGCCCGATAGGTTGAATTCGCCTAGGATATTGATGTCGTAAGGGCCGGCATCGTCGGGCTCCGCCGTGCCGATGACATGGTCGAGCAACGCCTCGCCGGCAAGCTTGTTGCCGAGATTCTTGGACCCGACGAAGCCCGGCGCATTGATCGGCACCACCGGCAGGTCGAACTTTTCGGCCGCGCGTTTGCACACGGCCTCGATGTCGTCGCCGATCAGCGCCGTCACACAGGTCGAATAGACGAAGATCGCGGGCGGCGCATAAGCTTCCTTGATCTCGCGGATCGCTTTGAAAAGCTTCCGCTCGCCCTGCCCCATCATCACGTCGAGTTCGGTGACATCGGTCGTGAAGCTTGTGCGCCATAGCGTTGGCCCGGACGAAGCCGTGCCGCGGTTGTCCCATGAATTGCCCTCGCAGGCGAGCGGTGCATGGACCAGATGCGCGACATCGGTGATCGGCTGCAGCACGATTTTTGCGCCGTCGAAGGCACAGCCGCCGGCTGCCGCCCCGGGGGTCAGCGGCTTGGAGCAGCCCTTCTTGCGCGCCTTGGCATCCTTGCCGCGGTTGTTTTCGCAGGCAGGCTCGTTGAAGACATCTTGGATTTTGGCATTGAGCGAGGACATTGCGTCGGTCTCCAAAGTCCATCGAGAAGACGGACCGATCGTAAAAGCCGGCCGCCGCTCTTAGCGGGTGAGGTCATAAGAATAGTCCGTCACCCCCGTCTCGCTTGTCTCGCGATCGAGTTTGTCGAAGATCTTGTCGAGGATTGTCGTCAGTACGCGCAACCCGCCTTGGTAGCCCATGAGCGCAAAGCGATGGTGGTGGTGCCGGTCGAAGATCGGAAACATCAGCCGGATCAGCGGCGTGCCGGTGTCGCGCTCCAGATACTTGCCATAGGAATTGCCGATCAACAGGTCCACGGGCTCGGTGAAGAGCAGCGATCGCATCGCCCACAGGTCCTTGCCCGCCCAGACTTGAGCCTCCTTGCCGAAGGGCGAGGATGCAAGCAGCTCCTTCATCTGGTCTTCCCACGCCTTCGTGCCGTTGGTGGCGAGGCAGTGAGTCGGCTCGCCGCCTGTCTCCATGATGAAGCGGGCCATGGCGTGGACAAAGTCCGGGTCGCCGTAGAGTGCGTATTTCTTGCCGTGCAGCCACGATTGGCTGTCCGCCATGGCGTCAACAAGTCGGCCGCGCTCCAGCCGGATTGCCTCGGGGATTTCCTTGCCGGAGATCGCGGAGACCTCCACGAGGAATTCGTCGGTCGCCTGGACGCCCAGCGGGTAATGGAACGAGGCTGTGGCCTGGCCGACCTCCTCGCAATATTCCAGCGTCTTTCGGGTGTTATAATGCTGTAGCGAAAGTGTCGCCTCGGCGTTGAGTGCGTTCCTCACGTCTTGGATTTTCGTGCCGCCGTCATACATGCGGTATTCGCCGTCCGATGGTGTGTCGAACTGGTCAGAGGCATCTTGGATGAACGTGTAGGACACGCCCATCAGATCGAGCAGGCGTTTGAGTTCCCGGTTGTTGCCAACGCAAAAGCCGTCGAAGCCCGGAATGATGTTGATCGTCCCTGGGGCTTCCGTTCGCTCCTGGCCTTTCCAGAAGTGTTCCAAAATGCCCTTGACCGTACCATCATAGCCGTCGATGTGGCTGCCGACGAAGGCCGGCGTGTGCGCGAAGGGCACGTCGAAGTCGCGCGGGACCGAGCCTTCTTCCTTGGCGTTCTCTATGAAGCTGTGCAGGTCGTCGCCAATGACCTCGGCCATACAAGTCGTCGACACGGCGATCATCTTCGGGTCATAGAGTTGATACGTGTTGGCGAGCCCGTCGACCATGTTCTTCAGGCCGCCGAACACTGCCGCGTCCTCGGTCATCGAGGAAGAAACCGCCGAAGCAGGCTCCTTGAAATGGCGCGACAGGTGCGAGCGGTAGTAAGCCACGCAACCCTGACTACCGTGCACGAAGGGCATGGTTCGCTCGAAGCCCGTGGCCGCGAACACCGCGCCGAGCGGCTGGCAGGCCTTGGCGGGGTTGATAACAAGCGCTTCGCGAGCGAAGTTTTTTTCCCGGTATTCCCAGGTCTCGGTGAACTCGCGTTGATCGGTAACGACCTGATCCTGGTGCGGACATTCGAAATTCAGCTTCTTCTCGGCCAGCATCTGCCTGTATTCCGGCTCGCGGAAGAGGGGCGCATGGTCGAGAATTTTTTCGGCCGACTGCGGCATGGTGGTCACCTCTTTTTCTATCTGACCGCGCCATACGGCGGGACAGGAACATCAAACGTTTCTGGTCTTCCGCGTATCACGGGGTCGCGGGGTTTATCGTCTCCTTGGGAAGACCAGGCTAAGGGCCTGGCATTTATTCGGCAGCCATCGCCCGTCCACGGCTCGGACGCCTTTTCCAAGGCGCCTCGAATAGGCCCCAGACCGGGTTGTTGATGGCAAGATCCACATCACGGGCGAAAACGGCAAAGCCGTCATAGCCATGATAGGGCCCCGAATAATCCCAGGAGTGCATCTGACGGAACGGTATGCCCATCTTTTGCACGGGGTATTTTTCCTTGATCCCCGAGCCTACGAGATTAGGGCGAACCCCCTCGATGAACTTCTCCAACTCATAACCGGTCACGTCGTCATAGATCAGCGTGCCGTTCTTCACGTAGTGAGCAGTGCGTTGATAATCGTCGTTGTGGCCGAACTCGTAACCTGTGCCGACGATCACCATGCCGAGGTCCTCGTAGGCTGTGATGACGTGGCGGGGGCGCAGGCCGCCGACATAGAGCATCACCGTATTGCCTTCGAGGCGCGGTCGGTATTTGGCGATTACCTCTTCGACCAAGGGGCGATACTTGGCGATCACCTTTTCGGTCTTCTCCTCGATTTCCGGCCCAAAATGCTTGGCAATCTTGCGCAGGGAGGCTTCGATCTGGGAGGGACCGAAGAAATTGTACTCCATCCAAGCGATGCCGTACTTTTCCTCCATGTGCCGACAGATGTAGTTCATAGACCTGTAGCAATGGATGAGATTGAGCTTGGCCTTCGGCGCGCGCTCTATCTCGGCGAGCGTGGCGTCGCCCGACCAATTGCCGACCACGCGCAGGCCGATCTCCTCAAGCAGGATTCGCGAAGCCCAGGCGTCGCCGCCGATATTGTAGTCGCCGACCACGTTGACGTCGTACGGGCCACCCTCGAACTCGACGTCCCTCTTCTCGAACACCCAGTCGCGGATCGCATCATTGGCGATGTGGTGGCCGAGCGATTGCGAGACGCCGCGGAAGCCCTCGCAGCGCACCGGCACGATAGTCTTTTCGATCTCCTTGGCCTTCTTGCGCGAAACCGCTTCGGTGTCGTCGCCTATGAGGCCGATCGGGCACTCGGACTGCACGGTGATGCCCTTGTTCAACGGAAAAAGTTCTTCAATCTCGTCGATGATCTGTTCCAGCTTTTTGTCGCCGCCGAAAACAATGTCTTTCTCCTGGAAATCGGAGGTGAACTGCATTGTCCCGAACGTGTCGATGCCGGTCGTGCCGACGTAGTAGTTGCGGCGCTGCGACCAGGAGTATTGCCCGCAGCCGACGGGGCCGTGCGAGATATGGACCATGTCCTTGACCGGACCCCACACCACGCCTTTTGAGCCGGCATAGGCGCAGCCGCGAATGGTCATCACGCCGGGAATGGACTTGATATTCGATTTGACGTCACATTCGGAAAGGACCTCCCCTTCCTCGCCGGCCTCGTCCCCGCTCTTTGCGACGTTGAGGTGCTTTTTGCGGCGCTTCGCCGTCTTGTCGGGATATTGCGACAACACCTCCTCGATAAGCTTCGCATGGAGAGCACCGTCATTTTCGTATTCCAGGCTCATGGGACCCCCTTTCAAGGTTCGTGTGACGCCTCACCGGCGAGGCGCCGTTACAAAGGCGCGCTTGGTCAAGGCCGCACCTCAAGTCGACAACGCTCGTTACAGTGCGGCCGCCTTCGCCGTTTCCTTGGCTTGGAGTTCGGCAAGCATCTGCTCGTCTGTCTTCATGATGCCGAAGTCGAGCAGCATGTCCTCGAGCTCCTCCATGGTGATTGGGGTCGGGATGGTGCCCTGGCGCGAATTGGCATGGATCTTCTCGGCCAGCGCACGGTATTCCCCGGCCTGCTTTGAGTCCGGCGCATACTGGATCACCGACATCTTCCTGAGCTCGGCGTGCTGGACGATATTGTCGCGTGGCACGAAATGGATGAGCTTGGAATTGAGCTTGGACGCCAGTGCCTCGGCGAGGTCGAGCTCGCGGTCGGTTTGGCGCTCGTTGCAGATCAGGCCGCCGAGCCGCACGCCGCCCGAATGGGCGTATTTCAAAATGCCCTTGGCGATGTTGTTGGCGGCATAGAGCGCCATCATCTCGCCGGACATGACGATGTAGATTTCCTGGGCCTTGTTCTCGCGGATCGGCATTGCAAAACCGCCGCACACCACGTCCCCGAGCACGTCGTAGGAAACATAGTCGACATCATCGTAGGCGCCGTTCTCCTCGAGGAAGTTGATCGAGGTGATGACGCCGCGGCCGGCGCAGCCTACACCCGGCTCGGGGCCGCCCGACTCCACGCACTTGATGCCTCTGTAGCCGATCTTGAGCACGTCTTCGAGTTCGAGGTCTTCCACCGAACCTTCCTTTGCAGCAAGGTGCAGCACGGTATCCTGCGCCTTCGAGTTCAGGATCAGGCGGGTGGAGTCGGCCTTGGGATCGCAGCCGACGATGAGTATCCTCTGCCCGAGATCGACAAGGGCGGCGAGCGTATTTTGGGAGGTGGTGGACTTGCCGATGCCGCCCTTGCCGTAAAAGGCGATCTGACGCAGACCTGACATGTAGCTTTCCTTCCTTCGTTCCATTCATCGCGGCTGCCCGCGACATGAATGCCGGTCGGCAGCTTTTTCGCCGCCTCGTAATGCAAGGTTCAAAACTCGTGCCAATTTTATTGACCGATCGAAGAAAGTTTTTTGTTCTTCCTTTTCAGTTATTTGACCTGAGCAAAATAAGGGAATGGCTAACCGAGCCCGTGTCGCGAACCTGACAAGACCAACGAAACCTGTCGGAGAGCGTAAATATGACAGCCATACCTCACGCCGGGACCGAAAGGCACAAACGCTGTCGTCCACTCCTCGTGAGTGGCACGCCTCCCCGGCCAATTTGCGCCGTCACAACTTCAATCCTGGATGACGCACCTGTCTTCTGGCAATAGTCGAGAACGCCACGGTTGCTGTCGCCGATCTGGCGGAAGTGAACCTTTAGTCAAGGTGCGCCCAGATATCTCCGTTGAACGCACCCTGATGGCGCAAGTCGAGTGATTTTTGGTCATTCGCGGATTATCGCTAACTATCGCTAACCCGCTCTACGTCACTGATTTCAAGAGAAGATATATGTAACCCTCGCCCGCGCGAGAGAGTGGTGTCTCGATGCGCGTCGCATGGTCGGGGAGGGAATCTCGCCTGCGCAGGAGAAGCAGCGACAGAAGCGCCGCTTGAAGGAAGCCAAGAGTTTCGGTGAGTTCGGGGAGCGTTGGTTCAGGAAGCGCGTATGGCTGACAGTACACGCGCCATGCGCCGGGCGATCTTCGACCGCGACATTGTGCCGACCTGGAGAAACCGGCTCCTCAAGGAGATCTCGCCGGACGATCGCCGGGGGCTTTGCAAGAAAGTGAAGGATCGAGGAGCACCGGCAACGGCTATCCACGTCCGCGACATCGTCAAGCAGATCTTCGCGTTCGTGATCCTGCATGGCGCGACGATCCGCTTGGGCCTGCGACTCATACTGCTGACCATGGTTCGAAAAAGCGAATTGCAGGATGCGGTCTGGGATGAAGTCGATTTGCCGTGTGGAGCATTCCCAAAGAGCGCATGAAGCGCTCCAAGCCTCATAATGTTTATCTGTCGCGCCAATCCGTCGATATCATGATCGCACTCAGGACATGCGCCGGGAACTCACGCTATGTTCTTCCATCGCGCTACGATGCTGACGCGCCGATGTCTCGCGCCACGTTTACAGAACGGTGGAAGGGCTGCTTGCCGACTTCCCCTCTCCGGTGTAATAGAATGTCGGAACTTACCTGTAATTGCCGACAGTTTGATACATGACCGGATCCCTTGAAACCTCTCAGCGCGACCTTGCCGTCAGTCTGATTGAGCACCACGGGATCATGCGCCTGTCGGATCTGAAACGCCGAGGCATCAATCCGGCTACACTTGCGCGTCTGGTAGACGAGGGCATCCTCCATCGCCCCTCACGTGGGCTCTACGAACGCGCGGATGCCGACGTCGACATTTCTCATTCCCTGGCCGAGATCGCAACCCGAGTTCCGAAAGGCGTGATCTGCCTCGTATCGGCGCTCCAGTTTCATGAGATCACGCTGCAGCTTCCGCGCAGCGTCTGGATCGCAATCGGCTCCAAGGACCGCAAGCCGACGATCGACTATCCGCCGATCCGGGTTGCTCGCTTCGGCGAAAAGGCGCTCACCATTGGCGTCAAGACCTACACCATCGATTCGGTGCCTGTCCGGATCTTTGATCCGGCCAAGTCGATCGTGGACTGCTTCCGCTTCCGCAATGCCGTCGGCCTCGACGTTGCAATGGAAGCGCTCCGCATGGGCTGGCGGTCCAGAAAGGCCAGGCCCGACGACATTGCCCGATATGCGCAGGCGCTGCGCATCTGGAGTGTCGTTCGTCCTTATCTTGAAAGCACAGTTGCTGATGAAGGATAGGCCGGCGAATCTTCCAGCATCGATTCTTGCTCGGCTCCGCAACATCGCGCGGGACAAGCAGACGGACAATCAGCTCATCCTGAGAAGATACGCCATCGAGAGGCTGCTTTATCGGCTGAGCATCTCCCCGCATCGAGATCAGTTCATCCTGAAGGGCGCGATGCTCTTCACAGCGTGGCTCAACGATCCGTTTCGCCCTACGCAGGACCTCGATCTTCTTGGATTCGGCAATCCAGCCGTAACGGCGATCCGATCCGTTTTCGAAACAATTTGCCGGATCGAGGCCGAAAGAGACGGACTGGTGTACGATGCGAACGGCCTGAGCGTCGAGGTGATCCGTGAAGGCCAGCAATATGGCGGCGTCAGGGTGCAGACGACAGCGTTTCTCGGGAGGACCCGGATCCCGGTACAAGTCGACATCGGCTTTGGTGACGCTGTTACGCCGACGGCGCAGGAACTGGAGTTTCCGTCGCTTCTGTCGGCCGAGGGTCCTCGACTGAGAGCCTATCCCAGGGAAACCGTGGTTGCCGAAAAACTCCAGGCAATCGTCATGCTTGGCCAGGCGAACAGTCGCACGAAGGATTTTTACGACCTGCTGGCGCTGTCGCGGCTGTTCGCGTTCGAAGGTGGATCGCTGGTCCAGGCAATCCGAGCGACATTTGAACGCCGTGACACGCTACTGCCAACGGAGACTCCGCTTGGACTCAGTACCGCTTTTGCCGAGGACAGCGAGAAGGCAAGGCAATGGACGGCGTTCGTCGGAAGGGAACCGCTTCTCTTGCAGCCACCGAATCTCCCAGCCGCGATCGTCGCGATTGGCGAGTTCGTTTTTCCGCCGCTCCAGGCTGCAGCCTTAGGCGACGGTTTCGAGCGTCATTGGCCGGCCGGCGGCCCTTGGACATAAAGCTCGGACTTGCTTTGCTCCACGGGCGGATCACGGCTCTCGAAATCGTTACGGATCGATCGGCTGCCACGGCAGCGGATCAGCCTGGGCGCGGAGGTGTCGACCTGTCGACATAGCACTTCGAAGTGCTTTTTCGCTAGGCCGATGCTTTTATTGCATTGCGGGATGACATTTGTGCGTTGCAATATCTGACGCGGAAGCTACTATGAGGGTGTCGGCCATCAACTCTCTCGATGCGATGCCGATCTTGAATGCGGCACACCCCCTCTAGTGCCGTTTTCGAATCGGGCCCGTTGCCACCTCCTCCCGGCAGCGGACCTTTTCTCTCCAAGGCTGCCTTACTAAACTCACTCAAGTCAATGATTTTGCGCCGTTGGCACATTAGTAGTGTAAGAAGCGACGATAAAATCGATCTCGCCTTCTGGGTAGATGAGTTTGAGGTAGTTTGCCGCCTCATCATATGCCTGATGATCCCAGATGCCTTCGCCACCCAATCGGGTGAAAGGATCGACAAATACTGGGGGTCATCGATGAAAGCGTCGATGTGCTCAGGCGATGACCAGTGTGGACCATCAGAGCGGTACCGCCCCCGAGCACCCAATCGGGGACGGGTTGCCCTTTCGCGCGGAGTCGATCGAGGCCTGCTACTGCTCTATCGAGGAGAAGGAGCCAGCGAGACAAGTTCGCTCTCCAAATCCGGATTGTACTCGCCCGTCGCGGCCTTCATTGCCATGTAAGCCTTGGCGAGCTTGGATTTAGAGATATCGTGAGCGCTTGCAAATTGAAAAACGAGAAAAGGCTCCACGTCTGTGAAGAAAGTGGCGACATGAACGGGCCAGTCGTCCAGTTTGGCCTTGGCAATACACTCCCGCAGCGCCGCTACGCTGATATCCCGCTTGTAGGGCGCGTTGACCGTAGCCAATACAAGCCCGTCCACTGCTGAAAAGCCTTCAGCAGCGCTAATGATATGGGTTTTCGTAATCGCGCGAACCATGCTGGGTATTTAGTTCTTTCGCCCGACAGAGTCGACCCACGGGCAATTTGGCATCGCGCCTCATAATAGAATTCACCGCGGCACAACGACCCGTTCCGCCTGTCAGCCCTAATGTAAGGAACCGATCGACTCCCGCGGAAAGATCCACCAAGGGCCGCCCCATGTTGAGGGGATAAGCATACGACGCTGATTTCGAGGGCCTCCCACGGCCGGCGCTTCGCCCATTGCGTATCGACGACTGCCCAGTCCAGGCGCCTGAACCTGAACCCCAGGCCTCTAATTCTCCCTCGCACCGCCTGACCCCCAGGATTTTGGAGCGTCCGGTGTGGTTCGAAGATAGCCATCGCGATCCGAGAACGAAACGCGGGGTTGTGAAATACCGAACGGGCGGCATTTCCTGATGTCCCTGGCATGCCGGGACATGCCCATCCAGGATCTCGTCGGATTGACGAGGAGGAAGCCTACACGACCTTCTGCCATTTCCGCTGGCCAAAGACGAATGGCGAGCCCGTCTGCCCGCATTGCGGCCTTCTCGGCTGCTACGCGCTCCGCAGGCGCGCTTTCAAGTGCTCTGGCTGCCGCCGCGAGTTCTTACCGACGTGCCGAAGAGAGCGCAGAGTTCATTGACATGAACGAACTTAGTCCGGCCCTTTCCCATTCGGCTACGCGCGGACGAAGCTGCGCTTCGGTTCAGCATGAGTATCGTCTCCGTTCCACCACTTCTCCCTTCTCGCGGCCCAGCCCTGCCCTTGGTAGAGCTTCCGACATTTTCGTCCACCTTCTGACACAAGAAGGTTCGTCGCACGTGGAAACGCCTTGTATGTTTCCCGAGCATTAGCTGCTTGAGGTGTTACAAGTTCAGCCCGATGAGATCGCCGTCTTAGACGGAAGCCTTTCCTCCATGGCGACCCCGAAAGCAGGTCCCTCTACTCAAGGTAAAAATCGCTTCCATCCCTGCTGCAAGTCAGATGGCACGGCATTTGCGACAGCTCATTAGAACCATCGAACCACAAACAAAGCGACGAGTGAATCATTGGTGACTCCGTACAAGCGCTTGAGGCGACGGTGACTATCGCGGATAAACATCGGGAGGTCGTCCCCTCCAGGCGTCAGTGCTCGCTAGCTTTTCTGCGCAGGTGTGGTCGGAGGCCGACATCCAACAGCGCGGCATGCGCCCAATTGCTGCTTGCCGGTCCTCATCAGCATGTGAATGCCGAAGCACTGCATCGAGGGGTCACTCCAACCGACGTCGGCGCGCCACTGGCAACCATCTACAATACGCAGAACCACTTTCGTGAAGCGAGACTCTTGCGCGACCTCAACGTTGCGGCGCCACACGGCTATTTCGAGATTGACACTGTCGATCACCACCACTTTCTCCTCGACGACAAGCAGCCAGTCATCCACATCCCTTCCAGCGCCACTTGCCGCAAAAGGGTTGCTCGATCCCGCCCAAATCACTCATATTGGCCAGGCCATTCGGATGACGAAGAGGGTGGGCCCAAGGCCTTCCCGTACCACCGGATGGAAGAGCGATTTGGAAGCCGCGAAGGCCTTCATCTCATGTCCGGCATGCCTGCCGAGTCGACGTTGCGTCGGCCCAAACCGAGAAGCCATGCCAGGTTTCTTCTAAAAGGAGCAACTTGATGACCATCACGAAGAAGGTCCCCTTCGTTACTTTTCGCACGCGTGTTCGCGATGAGTCCGTCGAGGGGCCAAATCCATACCGGTGGCAAGACAAGACATCCGACGACTATTTCGATGGCAAGCGCGTCATCCTGTTCTCGCTGCCTGGCGCCTTCACCCCGACCTGCTCGACCTACCAACTGCCCAATTTCGAAAAGCTCTATGACGAGTTCAAGAAGGAAGGAATTGACGCAATCTATTGCATCTCTGTCAACGATGCCTTCGTCATGAATGCGTGGGGCAAGTCCTTGGGGCTGCAGAAGGTCGAGCTTATCCCGGACGGCTCAGGCGAGTTCACGCGCAAAATGGGTATGCTGGTTGCGAAGGACAATCTCGGCTTCGGAATGCGCTCCTGGCGCTACGCCGCCCTGATCAACGACGGTGCGGTGGAGCAATGGTTCGAGGAAGAAGGATTCTCCGACAACTGCGAGACCGATCCCTATGCCGTCTCATCCCCGCAGAACGTTCTTGAAACACTGCAGGCCGCCGCATGATCAAGTGAGCGTCTGGCAATCCCATTAACGCACGGCCAAGAGCCTCCTCGATCGGAGTTTCGCGTTCAACATGCTGTCCTCGGCAAGGCTGCTTCAACGCCAGAAGCAATCTATGGTGGCATCGCCTCAGCTCATTGAGTCGATTCGCCTGTTGCAACTGGCTCGCGCCGAACTGCATCAATTTGTGGAGCAGGAACTCGAGAAAAATCCGCTTTTGGAGCCAGCTTCAAACGACGGTGAGGCTCTAGGCGACGTGCCGATTTCGGCAGACCAGTCCACCGGCGCACGCGAAAAAGACACGGATAGGCCGACGAGCGCGGCGGCCGCCGAGCGACTGGGGGAATGGAAATCGCTGCGCAATACGACGAATACCCCTGCGGATAGTCGCCCTGCCCTGGACGAGTTTGCCGCCTGCACCGAAACCTTGCACGACCGCGTCGCTGGTCAGATCGCGCTCACTGCATTCACACCACAGGAGCGGTTGATTGCCGGCGAGCTCGCAGCCCATCTGGAAGATACGGGCTATCTTCGGGTGGACCTCGTGGAACTGGCCGGCAAACTGAACGCCCGCGAGACGGATGTGGAACGGGTTCTCGCAACCTTGCAGCAGTTTGATCCACCTGGAATTTTTGCTCGTACTCTCAGCGAATGTCTCGAGATCCAGTTGCGTCAGCGAGACCGGTTCGACCCGGCGATGGCCGCGTTGGTTTCGAACCTTGAGATGGTTGCCAGACGCGATTTTCAGGCGTTGAAGCAGCACTGCTGCGTCGATGAAGAAGACCTTCTCGAGATGTTGCATGAAATCCGTGCGCTCGATCCCAAGCCTGGCAACCGATTCCAATCCGGAGCGCCCGAATCCATCATACCCGACGTCTGGGTCACGCCCTCACCCGGAGGTGGATGGCAGATCGAACTTGATCCGGACGCATTGCCCAAAGTTTTGATCAACCAAACCTATTTCGCAGAAGTTTCGCGACACGCCGTCCAGAATTCGAAAGATCAGGCATTTCTGAACGAATGTCTGCAAAACGCGAATTGGTTAATCCGCAGCCTGGATCAGCGGGCCAAGACGATTCTCAAGGTTGCGACTGAAATCGTGCGCCAACAGGATGCCTTTTTCCAACATGGCGTGGCCCATCTGCGGCCTCTCAATCTCAGGACTGTCGCTGAGGCGATCAACGTGCATGAATCGACGGTGAGCCGGGTGACCTCGAACAAGTATATGCTTACCCCACGCGGGGTTTTCGAACTGAAGTATTTTTTCACCGTCGCGATTGCCTCCTGCCAAGGCGGTGACGCGCACTCCGCCGAAGCTGTCCGCCATCGGATCAAAGCGATAATTGCTCAAGAATCGCCCGATGACGTGCTTTCCGACGACGACATCGCCGTCCGGCTGAAGGAAACCGGCATCAATGTTGCGCGCCGCACCGTCACAAAATATCGCGAGGCGATGAACATCCCCTCCTCCGTACGACGGCGCCGGGAAAAGCGGCTATGGCTCATTGGCGATCAAAGTTGAAGCAGGCGTCCGGCCCCTTCTCGGCGTCTATTAGCCGCCCTCGCAGGATTATGCGGTCACGGCGCCGGCCGAGGTGTCGTCGCGACGCTCGGCGGCAAGGTTGGATAGGTTACCTTCGGCTGGTCCCCGGTGAGCGCCTGTAGGAAAGCGGTGATCTTGTCGACTTCCTCAGGGCTCAGCTGCGTACCAAGCTGGGTCGTGCCCATCACCGCCACGGCTTGCTCTAGATCCCATGCATGGCCGCTGTGAAAATAGGGGGCGGTGAGTGCGACGTTCCTCAAGGTAGGGACCTTGAAGACATAGTCGTCATCCACCTTCCGTGTCACCTCGACGCGTCCCTTGTCGTCAGGCGGCAGGAAGTCCCAGCCGGGCTTTTCGACCACCCCAAAAGGAGCGTACATGCTCCCACCGAGGTTGATGCCGTTGTGGCAAGACGAGCATCCTTTGTCGGTGAAAAGCCTGAGCCCCTCCTTCTGTTCAGTGGTGAGTGCGTTTTCGTTACCCTCGAGATACCTGTCGAAGGGTGCGTTAGGCGTGATCAGCGTCGCCTCGAACACGGCGATGGCTCTCGCGATGTTGTCATATCTGAGGGGATCGACTTCATCAGGGAACGCTTTGCCGAACGCCTCAACGTACCCAGGAATGCCCTTGAGCTCTTCGACGGCGTGCCCGGGAGTGGTCCCCATCTCCGTCGGGTTGGAGATCGGGCCGCCGGCCTGCTCCGTCAGATCCGCTGCCCGTCCGTCCCAAAACTGAGCGATGTTGAACACAGCGTTGAATACAGTTGGCGCATTGCGGCCGCCGCGCTGCCAGTTATGGCCAATAGAGGTGGAACGGCCATCGCCGCCAGCACGGCCGATTTGATGGCAGGTGTTGCAGCTGATGTTGTGAGCTTGCGAGAGCCGCGGTTCGAAATAGAGCATCTTGCCCAACTCGAGCTTCTCTAAGGTCGCCGGATTGCCGTCCAGGTCTGCAGCACGCTTGGGAATGGGGCTAAACAGCGATCTCGCAACATCCAGCAGGTTGTCCTGCCCCATGGCTGCGGAGGCAAGCAGGCAGCCTGTGAGTGCAGCACATAGAAACGCCAATCCCGCCGCCAAGCGGAAGAAGGAGACAATAAATGTCTTCACGAAGCCCATCGACGTAAGTACCCACTATTGCTTTGATGAAGCTTTCTAGGGATTCAAGCGAACTACCGCAGCGCCCGGACCGCGTCTTCGCAACTAGAGTTGGAAGTCATTCCTGAATTGCATGAATGCCCAAGACGGGGACCCTCCGGGCGAAGCCCTCGCGCCCCTTAAGGCGAATCTGAGGCTGACCAAAGATTGAGTCTCTTCCGGTCGTATCATCCTTTTTCTCCATTTGGGTTTTGCGAGCGGACCCGTCGCGCTTCTTGCCCGCGGCGATCACATCGAATGGAAAACAACAAGGATCATGCCATTTCAGGCCAACCGAGATTTTTTCTCAAACTTGCAGCGGGGTTACGCTCGAAGACCCTGTCTCGGTCGAGCTACAGTTGTCGCCAATCCGACAAAATCGACAGCGGAAAAGTCGGGAGTTTGTGCGGCGACCGGCGCTCCTAATCACGGCGGGCGCGGGTGTCTATTCATCAGCCGCGTCGAACTCTAAGTCTGCCGCCTGGGGCTGCGGAGTTATCTGTACACTCGGTTATGACGTCGATGGCGGCGAGGACCGGAGCCGCTGCCGCAATACCGCCTCGGCTTCGTCTTGAAAGCCCTCCCCGGCAATTTTATCTGGACTTCGCCTGCGAAATCGAAGCGGTCTTCAAGGCCGCGCAGACCTTCCAAGGAACCCCTGCGAGAGAGTTCGCGTCTCAGTCGAGCCTAGCGATCTGGCCGCGCAGCTCAAGCAGCCAGGCAGCCGCTGTGACGCGATCGGCCGCGATTGCACAGGACCAGCCGGCGATCACTTAGCCGTAGCAGGACTTGCTACGAAAGGATTGCCGGCGTCCTTGTCGCCTCCGAGTTTGCTTCGGCTGTGCGCAGGGCTATGTCGGATTTGAAGGCCTTACAGGTTTGGCCGGTCAATTCCACCGTATGGCGCATCGACCTGGGGGAGGCATTGCGCCCACTACCTAGATTTGCGTGCCGCCGACTTCCTTTCGGGATTGCTGACAGCCTTGTGGCCGAGACCGCTCGACTTCGCCAGCGCCGACCGATGGGCCGCATAGTTCGGCGCCACCATGGGGTAGTCGGACTTCAATCCCCATTTCTCGCGATATTCGTTGGGCGTCAGGCCGTAGTGGACGTTGAGATGACGCTTAAGCGATTTGAATTTCTTGCCGTCCTCTAGGCAGATGATGTGGTCGGGAAACACCGACCGCTTCGGATTAACCGCAGGCGCTTGGGCTGGCTTCTCTGGCTCGACCGCCTGCCCAAGATTCGACAATGACGAATTCACGCTTGCGATAAGCTCTGGCAGTGACGCGGGGGGAACGGCGTTTTTGCTGACATAGGCAGATACAATATCTGCCGTAAGTTCAATCAACAGGCCTCGGCTATTTGCGGTGTCCTCGTGCATTCAATTACTCCTATTCCGTGACAACACGGGGAACTCTTTTACCGGCTTTGTCGGGGAAGGCCAGCATGATCTGCTTATGTCGGCGTTAGTCCACCACTTCTGGCTATCGCAGCAGAAGATTCATTGAAGGCTTGAATGATCCGATAAAACTGCATTTGCAGCAGCCGACCAGTTTGGCAATTCCTGCTGGGCCGAGGCCGTCGGCAAGCAGTACCATGATAATCCCTGTCAAGCCGCTGTTTGCCACCTTATAGGTGCTGTTACGTTGTTCGATTTCCGTCGCGGCTGCGTTCCGTGATGAACCGCAGCCTCAATTTGAACGACCATGCCAAGGACGGTGAGCACGATGTGAACCATATCGGCCCTCGTCAAAAATGAGGATCGAGCACCGCGACAAACGCGCCTTTCTGATGTGCTTATGCGCAGTGAATGGCTCACCATTGCGCGTTCAACAAAAGGGCTGGGCCGTCGTCAAGGAACTGCACGAATGCTTTGCACCTCCAAACCTTTCTTGCCCTGCGCGCACTCGATAAAAACCTTTTGTCCCTCCACGAGCTCGCTCACTCCACAGCGGGCCAACGTTGAGGCGTGGACGAATACGTCCTTTCCGCCGGCTTCAGGAGCAATGAAGCCAAAGCCTTTCTCGGCGTTATACCATTTGACGGTGCCGGCGCTTTCCGGCGCGGATGTCGAAGTGTTGGCCGTCTCCCGTGCAATCTCCAGGACTTGCGCGACCTGATGGCCTTTTCGCGTCTCCTCCAAGGTGACCTTGAGCCGCACTCCCTCTGGGACACTGCTCCTTCCAACCGCTTCCAATGCCCGAATATGCAGGTAGGCATCCCTTCCGTCCGAGATTCTGACGAAGCCAAAACCTTTGCTTGCGTTGAACCACTTGACCTCTGCTTCTACCGGCTTTGCCGTCGCAGGTGACGTTTGATGAAAGAAGCTTGGGACGAGGTCCTCTTCTGGAAAAGGAAACGGGCCGTCGTCATCTCGACGCCGACGGGGCTTGCGGTAATCCTTGTATCTGCTCATGTCATCTCAGGGGAAGGAAATGGTGCTGGCCACCAAAAAGGTTGGCACGGATGGGCGGTCGCTTGAGTCTTCGGTCGCACGTGTCAGCTCTTCAAAAGCGCCATCCATCTTTGATCAGCGACAAGCTAGAATTGTCAGCCGGGCAGCAGGGCGCGGTTCAATCAACCAGGCTCTGCAGAGGCTCTCACTTGCTTTGGGCCTCGCTTTCTAACCACTGGATATCCTTCTTTGCAATATCGTCGCGAATGCGTCGCCACGGCACTTCTGTTCCGGGACCGATCCGCCATGGTTGAGACGCGTTCCGCTCGACTATTGGGAGTTGCCGCTCTTCGCCCGACCGCATCATTGCTACAGTCCTCCGTCACCCGGTCAACCCCTGTTGCCGGCCGGGCGCGTCATTGACCGCTCACCAGATCAGGGCGGTGCACATCCCCTCCTCCCGTGTGACGCCGGGAAAATCGCCTACGGCTCGATGGCGATCAAGATTGGCCGCCTCATACTGGTGACGAAGACGGATCTTAGTCCAACGCGATCCCGTTCTTGATCCTTGCGAGGCTGCATTTGCCTTCCTCCGAGCCGGTTGCGGCCAAAACGACGAGTCCATCACCGAATGACTATGGGCGTTTCTTCGCGTCTCCAAAGGACTTGTTGAAACTCGGTCAGTCACGGCGTTTTTCTCCGTGTGACGGCAACGGGACCCGCGGCGTGATCCCTATGCGACGAGCCGAGACCTCAGGCGAACCCTTCAAGAGCCTGGGCCGCAAAGCCGGCATTCCGAAGGAGACTCCCGACCGCTGGCAAAACAACTCGAAGCCGTCAGCACGAAACACGACGACCGCTGGAACGAATGGCAGAGAATCGTGGTGACAGCGGTGGGAAATTCCTCGTCCTCGACTCGTCGGGAATTCTTTGCCGTTGCGCGCGCCAAACGGCGCGCGACCCGCGAAATCACCTTAAACACCTGCCAGCGGGGACTTCCAGGCAGCGATTGAATGCCCCCTTCAATTCGCTAACGAGCTGCTCGACAAAAGCTCCCCAAGCAAGGTTATCGATCTCGCCCTGATCGAGCGTAGGCATTTTTCGGGATGCCCGCGCCCCCTAGCTCGTCTATGGACTTCGGTATCGAGAAACATACGTCTCGTGGGGAGGGCCAACCGGCCGCGGAGCATGTGTTCTCGACATCAACGCATGCCTAAGAAACGATGGTAATGCCGGCGCGCATGCCGAAAGCTCGGATCTCGAGCAACAGGTCCGCGTCGGCGCCGACCTCGATGCTGTCGTGAACCTCGAAATCTCCCTCGCTGACACGATCCTCGAATAGTATTACGCATCGGTCCGGGTCGCACTGTCGAGATGTCCAAAGCAGGCCGTCAACGTCCGCTCTGGCGCTGTGAATCGCTTGAGCCCAAAGAACAGTCTGACGGTAGGTCGATTTCGGCGTCTCGATGAGATCGCTGCGGCTTATGCCCCACACCTTGAGATCCGGCGCGAACAGGCCGGCCAGGAGCAGATCGCGCTTCGGTGCAATGCGGCTTACGCTGCGCGATTCGATGACGTCGAGGCGGACTGTCTTGAAGACGGCAGTAGGCTCGATGTCGTGAAAGATCGACTCGAAAGCCGCTGCCTCCCGCGATGTCGCCGCGTAGAGCGTCGGTACGCATGCGCCTGCGGAGTCTGGAAAAGGAGCGAACGCGTCGGCTGACCCATGCATGGGTTGAACTGCGCCGGCCGGAAGCTGGAGCCGTGCGTGCGATGGAGGACAATGCCTTTCGTGACCTTTTGGGTGTTAATGCTCGGAAAGGAAGAAGGCGGCGGGCGTACGCTTGAAACGCTCACCCAACCACCTCTTGGCCCTCTCGTTCAGCGGCTGCGAGGATTGACTGCGGACTGTCGAGCATATCGGCGGGTGCCTTGTCGGCCAGCCAGCCATTCGTCGACATGAACCAGAAGGCACGTTGCCACGCAGACAGCCGGGGAGGGAGTGCCCCGAGCGCCTTCTTGATCGTCGGGTGCGGCCGTCCCTCGCGGAACTGGAAAGCCGGGAAATACTCTTTGCCTCGGTGCTGGACCGAGAAGATGTTGCCAGCCTTTTTCCAGCGCGCTGCGGTCGCATAGGGGTTCTTGGTCCTCAGCCCCGCCTGCGCTCCGATCTCGGCGCTCGTGAGCTGAGGAACCTCCGAGACGAATCGATCACGGAGCTCGAGGTTGTCCGAGGCCAATGCTCCGCGCGCGTCGGCGAGCTCATCGGGCAGGAGGACCTCCGCGAGCTTGCTGATCGCCGACTCGAGGCGTGTTTCGTCAAGCGTGGCACTCACGCGGACGACTATTTCAAGGAAGGAGCGAACCGCGCTTCGGCGTCCTTGGTCTAGGTCGGGCTTGAGTTGAAGGACGACGGAGTGCCCCAGGGCGATGTCGGCGGCCGCGGCAGCGAGATCCACGAATCCTGTCGAGGTCGCAGTTGCTGGCGCCGCCAACGCGGGCGCTGTTTCTTGAAGCGCGCGACGGATCGCCCCGACAAGAAGCTCGCGATCGTCGGAGACGGTGCGGCTAGGGCGCTCCTGCGCCCTAGCGCCGCCCGACGTGCGCCGTCCGCCGATCGGCGCATGCGGTCGATCGACCATGAGGAAAGATGAGAAGAGAGCGTCGGACAAGACATCACGTGAGATTGCGTATGAGCACACTCATATCACGTATGTCACGCGACGTCCAATGCAAGAGTGTGCCGCGACTGCTTCTTGTCAAACGCATGGGAGAGATTACCGAGGGGATTTCGGGGCCTACCCTGATGGCACTCGCTATCCTACGGCCCCGTCGCATCCCGACATACAGATCGCAATCTGGACGGATAATCAATTGGCAGAGCTGCGTGAACCGCATGTGCAAAAACAGCTCGGCTGTGCCTCAGCCGAAATGACGCGAAAGTATCAGCGGCGGCGCGACCAACTAACCAAGGCGTCCGGGCTGTAGAAAAAGCCCCTCCCCTGCTCAGTGCGATGCACCATGAAGTTCTTTGGTCGTCTCCTTCTCGGACGACAGGGCTCGCAACACGGCCTCGGGCTCTTTCTTCATGATGCGAAGCAAGGTGCGCGCAGCGCCACTCGGCTGCCTTTTCCCCTGCTCCCATTTCTTGTAGCCGGATGGGCTGGTCCCCAGGACGGTTGCCATCTCGTCCTGTGTAAGATCGAGCTTCTTGCGGATTGCTTTTGCGTCCACAACGCCAACGTCCACGCTGTGGACCTTGATGCCGGGAACGTCCTTGCCTTGCGCGTGAGCCAAAGCTTCCGACATCGCCTGGATCAGATCGGCGCCGAACTTCGTCATCTCGCTCATGTCCTGCTCCTTGTTAGCTGCCTTGATCGCTTTGGCGAATGCCGCGACCGCCTTGGCTTCGTCGGGCTCTAGATCGACTTTCTCGTTCTTTCCGTACGCCAACAGCGCGTAGATCGGCGCGTCATCGCTGTACCAATAATAGATGACGCGTGCCGCGCCGCGCTTGCCCTTGCCTTTGGCGCCGAACCGCACCTTTCGCACACCGCCGGTTCCGGGAATCTCATCACCAACCTTCGGATTGGCGGCCAGAAAGTCGATCAGTTCCTTTCGCTCATCCTCACTGAACAGCTCAGCTGCCTGCTTGATGAACAATGGTGTCTCGGCAACTGTCTGGATGCAGTCATATAACCCAATGGGTTACTACATGGAAGCGGAAAGGATGAAAGTCAATGTCTGACTGCCGCCGACGTATCGATCGCGCGCGCCATCCGGTCCCATTTCCGGCGTGACCGTGCGGAGTGATCGGAACACGGCTTGCTGCGCGCCTCCGTTGTGCGGTATCCAGCTCTTTATCCTTGCAATCTTAAAACGCGCCTTTTAATTTGCATGGATGATAGGCCGCCGTGTGCTACCTCAAGTTCGTCAGGCGCTTGCCCGTCAAGCTGCTGTGGCCCTCATCGGCCCACGCCAGGTCGGCAAGACAACGCTCGCCTTGCAGATTGGTGAAGACCTGGATGCACTCTATCTCGATCTGGAGTCCCGCGAGGACAGGAACAAGTTGTCGGATCCAGCACTGTTCCTGCGCGCCTACGAGGACCGTCTGGTCATCCTGGACGAGATCCATCGAATGCCAGAGTTGTTCCAGGAGCTTCGAGGGTTGATCGACGCCGGACGCCGGCGCGGACGCCGCACCGGTCGTTTCCTGCTTCTGGGATCAGCCTCGATGGATCTGCTGCGTCAATCGGGCGAAAGCCTGGCCGGCCGCATCGAATATGTCGAGATGACACCGCTGGACGCGCTCGAGATCGCTTCTGAAAAGCTGTCGGTTGAAAGTCTCTGGCTGCGTGGCGGGTTCCCGGACAGTTTTCTTGCACATTCGGAAGCCAACAGCTTCGCGTATCGACGCAATTTCATCCGCACTTATCTCGAGCGCGACGTGCCGCAATTCGGCCCGCGGATTCCGGCGCAAACCCTCGAACGGCTGTGGACCATGCTTGCCCACAATCAGGCGGGCCTGCTGAATGCGTCACGCCTGGCGGCCAACCTTTCGGTCAGCGCGCCGACCATTTCGTCCTATGTTGATCTGCTTGTGGACCTGCTGTTGATCCGTCGGCTGCCGCCGTTGCACGCCAATACGGGCAAACGCCTCGTCAAAACACCGAAAGTGTACGTCCGCGACAGCGGGCTCGTACATGCCCTGCTTGGCATAGAGACGGCCGACAGCCTCGCCGGCCACCCGGTCGTCGGCGCGAGTTGGGAAGGCTTCGTTCTGGAGAATCTTGTATCGGTGGCGCCCGAAGGGACCCTCGCAAGCTTCTTCCGCACCGCGGCCGGAGCCGAGATCGATCTTGTCCTCCAGCTTCCAGCCAATCGCGGCGTCTGGGCAATCGAAATAAAACGCAGCCTGTCTCCTTCGCTGGGAAAGGGTCTGCATATGGCCTTGGAAGATGTTCAGCCCGACCGCACTTTCGTCGTGTACGCCGGAACCGAGTCCTATCCGATGGCCCCGAAAATAGAAGCTGTCGGGCTCACACAACTGGCATCGCTGCTAGGCGAACAGTCATAGTCGTATATCAGCAAGGCCTCAGACGAACCGGCTGAAAGGTCGAACAGGCCGGCCGAGCGGCCATTCTGGGTCAAGGACCTGATCGACCGCACGCTCTCCGTTCCGAGCTCATTGCCAATGGCGGCATCGGCGATCCAGCCCGGGACATCATCACCAGCCCTTTTTCTTCATGCTGTCGCGCAGCGCGTCGCTGATATCCAGCGAGCTGCCCCACGGCACCCGCCGCGCTCCTGCGCTGCTGAGGATTCCTCCGCACCTTTTCCGGCAGCAGCCTTCTCCAGCGCCCCGACTCTGGCGTTGAGCAACGCGGTGACCATGGGCCACACAGAGAATTTCTGCGCCCGCGCTTTTTCCGTGAGATCCTGCAGATAGCCGCCACAACTGCGGATGCGTTCGGCCCGTTGCAGGATCGCAGCCAGGGTAATCGACGCATTCTGTGAACCCATGACCTCCGCCGCCTCCTGCCAGGCGCCTGGGCTGACCCCAATAGTCGGCCGCGCCCTGTCCGCAACGGCTGCAAGTCCCGCCAAGTCCGGATTTGCGCCCCCTTCGTGTAATTTGCGATGGGCAGGCGCCCAGCACCAACGGCACGTCCCGTTGTGGCAGGCTGCGCACGTTGTCGTCATGCTCGGCGTCGCGGCCGGCTCCTTGTGGAGACAGGCCGTCCTTAGGTCTGTGATTCTATGGGGTGCTAATGTCTCTAAGAGACTAGATGTGACCCGATAGTGCTAGGAACAGGTCATGCGCCCGTTCGTTTGGTTAGTCAAATATGATCGCCCCTGCTTCCGAAACAAGAAGATCTCGACCCGAGTCGAATCGACCATCGCTCACCGCGATCATGCGATGAAGGTCCCCTCCTCCCGTGTAACGTCGCCGGGAAAAGTGCCTACGGCTCGATGGCGATCAAGGTTGGCTGCCTCATAACACTGACGAAAGCGGCTCTTAATCCAATGCAAATCCATTTTTGATTCGTGCAAGGCGATTTTCGCCTTCCTCCGGACCGAAGCAGCCTGCGAAATCATTGCATTCCCGGCAACTGGGCGCGGTGCATAGCGAAAACCCTTCGGCCTCACAGAGCTTGCGGTAAAAGTACTTCTTCCATTTCATGTTTTGGGTGTTGCCGGCCGCCAGCGTCGGAAAATGCATGGCAAGCAGGCGGCTGAGCTCGGTGCGATTGAAAAGGCCAAGGTCCTGCCAGAGATGGTCATTGCGCATGGCGCGCCGGGCGATGATCTTGGCAAACTGGGCGCTTGCCGGGTCGCCCGGCAGGGCATGGGCCAGGAGCAGCTCGCGCAAAAGTTCCTCCTCCGGGTCCGGCTCGGGCTCGCCCATCTCTTCCAGGGCGAAGGCCTTGAAGGGGAAAGTGGGGAAGCTGCTGGCCAGGACATCGCGCAGCTCGGCGCGCGAAAGACCGGTTGCCTCCGTCGCCGTCGCCTCGCCGGCCTCGACTTCCTCGAGTGCACACGAAAGCACGCAGGCAAGCACATGCTGATCAAACTCCAGCTTGAACCGCGGCGATTGGCCGGCGCAGAGGCAGCCACAGTGGTGGGCGATGTTTTGTCCCATCAACCGCCCTGATGAGCGAGCGACTTGTTCACCGCCGGGATGATCTTGTCTCCCCAGAGCTCGATCTGGCGCAGCATCGTCTTTTGGTCGAAATCCCCCAACTGGGTCTGAATTGCGATCTGGTTGGGTTTTAAGATATCGATCTCTTCCAACAGGCGATCGACCACTCGATTCACGCTGCCGATCGGCAGGTTCCGGCGCATCGTCGCGAATGACAAATCTTGCTGCGTTGGCGTTTCTTTTAGCAGATAGCCGTCCAGGCTCTGCTGGCGACGCTGATGCAGTGCTTCAGACAGCCGGCGCTGGAAGCGGGCGTTGTCGAGATAGCTATTGATCTCTGCCTCGTCGTCGCTGGCATAGCAGCAACGTAGCAAAGATATCTTGGCGTCCGTGACATTCTTGCCTTCGGCAGCCGCGGCCTTCTCGATGGCTTCGCGCAGGACGCGCAAAGTTTCTAATCCGTTATGGAATGCCGTCACAAAAAGATTGTGTCCCTCACGATAGGCCCGGCCCAGGCGGGCCGTCCCGGCGGCGATCCAGATCGGCGGGGTCGGCTTCTGGACGGTGCGCACCGAAATCGCCGTGGGGGGTATGTTCTCATACTGACCGTCGTGCTCGAAGATGTTCTGGTTGAGGCCCTTTTGAAGGATGTCCAAGTATTCCGAAAAGACCGCTGGCGCCTCATCGATATTGACGCCGAAGCGCTCGAACTCGAATTGCTGGTATCCCGAGCCGACGCCAAGCTCGAGGCGGCCATTCGCAACAATGTCGGCGAAGCCGATCTCGGAAAGCAGGCGCTGCGGTTGATAGAGCGGCAGCACGCACACGGCAGTGCCAAGGCGAATGGTACTCGTCACGCCGGCGCAGTGCGCCACCATCATCAAGGGCGAGGGAATGAGGCTATAATTGTTGAAGTGGTGCTCCGCGAACCACGCGGTATCGAAGCCGGCCTGCTCCGAAACGACGGCCTGTTCGATGGAGTTGAGGATAACGCTCTCGCACGATTGGTGATATCCGCGCTGGGCGGCCAGGATAAAGGTTGCGAATTCCATGGTGTTTCCCTGTTTACAGAACGGAGCTAGCCATCGGGAGATGTTCTGGGTGCGCGCGAGGCGCCTTGGCCGCGGCCTCGATCTCGCCCTTGGCGGCGGCGTGGTCAGGCCGCAAGCCGTTCGGCGGTTGCAGGCGCACCGAGCGGTTGCAACTGCTTCGACAGCGATGAGGACGGACGTTTCGTCTCGCCGAGGATGACGTCTTCGGTCACAGCAGTGCGGACGCGGCGCCCGACCGGACCATGAACCCCTTGGACGAACTCGGCCTCGATGAGCAGCGGCCTGTCGCCTGGCGAATAGTCGACGATCAACACGCGGCCTCCGCAAAATACTCGTTATCGAGTTCACTGGCGTTTCCCGCATCACCGAAAGAGGTCCAGCCGCCGTCCACGTACAGGATGGAGCCGTTGACGTACGAGGCGGCGGATGAAGCCAGGAAGAACGCTGCGTCAGCCACGTCTTTCGGCTGTCCCAGCCTGCCCATCGGGATGCGTCGTGCGATCGTTTTCATATCGATGCGGCCGACCTTCGCCAACTGAGCAACGCCAGGCGTGCAAATGAAGCCAGGAGCGACGGTGGCCGTCCGTATGCCGACCGGTCCGAGTTCGGCCGCCAGGCATCGGGTCAGAATGTCCAGCCCCGCCTGGGAGGCACCGTAGGCATGGCGCGGCGCGAACGGCAGAAAGCTGTTGATCGATCCGACGTTGAGGATCACGCCGCCAGCGCGCATCGTCTTGATCGCTTCGCGAGCGCAGGTGAAGGCCCCGGTAAGATTGACATCCAGGACGTGTTGGATGTGTTCCGGTATTTGTTCGATTCCCAACGACAAAATGTCGGCGGCACCAGCACTGTTGACGAGCACATCGATGCGCCCGAAGCTCGCCCGCATCTCCTCGAATAGCGCAACCACCTCGCTCTCGACGGCCACATCCACGCATTTGGCCGGGTTCTTGCCGCGGAGCCACGCAGCGAGTTCTGCCGCTGCAGCGCCATCTCTATCAGCAATCACAACGGTATCGCCGTTTGCTGCAAAGCGGCGAACCACGGCCGCGCCTATGCCGTTCGCGCCGCCGGTGACGAGCACGATACGCGCGTCGGTGCGTTCGGCCGGACAGCAGAGTTCGGCTTGGGGTATCCCATCCACCTGCGGGTGCGCATCCCCCGGCTGGTTGAATGACATCCAGCCTCCGTCGACCGCCAGCACTGAACCGGTGATGTAGCGCGCCTGCGAGCTGGTCAGAAAACGCACGGCGAGAGCGATCTCGTCCGGATGCGCCAAACGCCCCAGCGGCACGCGGCGGCGCACGGCCGCTAAGTCCACTTTGCCCGCGCGTTCCAGTTCTGCCACCATCGGCGTGCGCACATAGCCGGGCGCTACCGCCGTCACGCGAATGCCGCGAGAAGCCCACTCACATGCAAGCGACTTCGTCAACGAGATCAGGCCCGCCTTCGAGGCCGCATAGGCGTTGCGCTTGGGATTGCCTACGACGCCTGCCATCGAAGCGACGTTGACGATGGCACCGCCCCGCCTCATGCGCCTCGCCGCTTCGCGGGCCATGACGAACGGTCCAATCAAGTTTACCGCCAGGGCGAGGCGGAAGGCGTCGACACCAGTATCGACGCTCGCAGCCATGGTGGGGCCCATCCCGGCGTTGTTGATGAGGACGCTGATCTGGGCGAACTGTGCTTCGACGCGACCGTAAAGCGCGAGCACATCCTCCTCCCGCGAGACGTCGCACTCGAGGCCGAGATGCGGCTGGCCGAGACCACGGGCCAGTTCAATGACGCCACTGCCAGGAAGGTCTACCGCAACGACAGTGTCACCATCGCTGGCAAGAACCTCGACCAGCGCACGGCCGATCCCACCCGCGGCGCCCGTAATGATGACGATGCGTCCTGTCTGCATGTTGAGGACTTCCTTCGGCGATTTCATCCAATCAATTTTGAGCGGCAAAAGATGCGTCGCGCTAAAGCAGCGCGTCCTGGCGATGGCCAGTTGCGGACCCGGAAAGACGACGCAGCGATCCGGCAGCGATCCAACTTCCGATTTGGTAGCCGAGGCTGCTGAGGGACCGGCCAAGGACAGGAGCTTGCCGTGATGATCGGCGCTGCCAAGGACCCGTACATTTGGGCACAACCAGTGTCGTCGGCGGGCTCGTGGGACAGAGCCGATCGCTCACGCCGTCGCGGGCAGAAAGGCAATCCAATTTGGCGCACCTTCACCGGGCTGTCTTTCGCCGGGATCGCTGTAGCATCGCAAAGTTGTCATGGCCTTGATTCTCCTCGGCCGATGCGGCTGTGTCGTTCGAAGCCTCCGAAGAGTCATGGCGAGAAGGAATGCAACGCTTTCCGAGCTTGTAGACCGGATCGTCCGGATGCGGTGCTCCGATCGGCCGGCGCGGGCCGAACCGTTCTGCCTCAACGATCGCTGGTGGGATCTGCTCCTCTATCCAATCGTAGACAACTGTCCGTTCGGCAATCCGCCACTCCCCTTCCCTCTTGTGAAACAGATCGCAGTAACGGCCGCACAGGAGCGTCTGGCGTACGTCTCCGTCTTTGTCCGGTGCGCGTTGCAGCGCGGTGAAATAGCTCTCGACCGCAGCCTCTGCCGAGCTGATGAACTCGATCAGGATGTTGGTGATCTGGTGGATGTTACGGGGTCCGGTCTTGAAGACACCGAGTGCAAACTCGATGAACCCCTCTGCAGGGCCGCAATAGGCGCCGTGATTGTCATGCGCATCGGGCCAGTACGCGCTGCGTAGCGCCGCTTCATCGGCGCGGTCGATCCCGCGGCAGTACCGATAGAGGCAGTCCCGGATCGCCTCACGGTCGATTAGTTGGGCAATTTTCGTCTGTTCCATCGGCTCTGCCACAAATTCTGTGATCGGAAGAGGTGTTTCGCGAACCGCACCTTGGCGTTTGTGCATCAGGGGGGCTTCTCGATGCCGCAGGTGCCCCTGCGCAGTTGGACGAGGACGGTGGTGGAACAGAAGGCGCGTGCCTCAGTTCCCGTATGGGCCACTTGGTCGATCCCTTTCATGCCCGCCGGACTCTCGGTGAATGACGTCCGGTTCAACTCGTGCTGCAGGGTTCACGGTCGAGTTTAAGTGCACGTTCGGGACAGGATCGCGCACCTCGCGATGCAGTCAGTTCCTCCCCTTCCGCAACTTCGATGTTACCGGCCAGGATGTAACCGGCGTCATCGAGCTTGAAGATGTGTGGCGCGTGCGCCGCGCATCGCGCGTGACCCTGGCATTTGGCATTTTGGACGATGATGCGCATGGCGCTGCCTCCATTGTCTTTGCACCTCGGCTCGGGGGCGGGGCTTGGTCAGGACCAGTCTAGAATCAGATTTTCGATCCCGAACACATGGCCGCCAGAGGTGATGGGTGCCGTACCCTTCTTGATCCTGAAGGCGGGGATGCGCGCCAACCACTCCTCCAGGCCAATGACGATCTCGCGCCGGGCAAGGTGTGAGCCAAGGCAACGGTGGGGACCATAGCCAAAGGTGGCATGGCGGTTGTCCTCTCGCGCCAGATCGACCGTGTTGGGGCATTCGAATTCCGCCGGGTCCCGGTTGGCGATCATCGTGGCGCAGGAAACATAATCTCCCTTGCGGATCGGCGCGCCTTCGAAGTCGATATCTTTCGTTGCCACGCGGATCAACTGAACGGTCGGATAGGCGCGCAGCAATTCTTCGGCCGCGGCCACGATCCGGCCTGGTTCGCCGCGCAGCAATTCCTGATCCTTGAGGTTGCGTGCGAGATAGGCCAGGTCAAAGCCTATGGCTGCTGCAACAGTGTCTAGCCCGGCAACAAAGACAAGCACGCCGACGCCGCGTACTTCCTGTTTCGTCAGGCGGCGGCCCTCGACCTGTGCCTGCACGACGAAAGTCATGAAATCATCAACCAGGTCCTTGCGGCGGACGGCTGCAAGTTCATCAATGAACGATACGATCGTCCGGGCCGCGGCCGGCCGTTTCACATCGTCGCCGTGGAGCAGATCTCTCCCCCATCCAACAAATGTGTCGATTCGGTCATCCGGTAGCCCTAGGAGATGAAGGAAGATGTTTACCGTGAACGGAAATGCGAAATCCTTCATGACGTCGCAGCTTGTGCCCGATGCGGCGATCCCGTCGATGAGCCTGATTGCCCGCTCGCGGACAGCCGGCTCCAATGCCGCCACCCGCTTTGGCGAAAACAGCGGATTGAGCAGTGAGCGAAAGGCGCCATGGGCAGGAGGATCCAGTTCAAGTGGGATCATCGGCCAGCTTTCGCCCAGGGCGGAGGCAAAGATGCTGCGATGGCTGGAAAAAGTTTCGCTGTCCTGCAGCACCCGGCGCTGGTCGCTGGCGCGGGTGATCACCCAGGTGCCCCTGCCGTCGCGTGTGTTGAGGGGTGAATAAAAGATAGGCGGGCCGGAATGGACGCAAGCGACTGCCGCGTGGGGATCCCCGTTGGGAGTCGGTGACATGCCGGGCGAAGTGAACAGGCTGAACTCCCTCACCATTTCGGGCGGGACATGATCTGGAACCGGATTTGTCGCCATTTGGCCTCTTCTCCTGAACGCCAGGCGTTCATGCGCTCGATTGAGATTGCCGGCCGATCTCAAGGTCGATTGGCCAGCACCCGGTAAGTCCCAGCTCTAGCGCGTCGTGATTGTGTTGCGCGATGCAGCCAAACTGCGCACCAGCGCAAGAGATCGGTCGCGCATTCAAGCAGCAGAGGCATCTGCTTCGTGCTGCGGTTCTAAAGCGTAACCCACTGGTTATCCCCATTGAAGTTTGTGAGACTGGTCAATCATCGCTGAGCTCCGTGACGCACTGCTGCTGGCGCCCCGAAATCTTCTAAGCAAGTTGCGTGCCGGATCGACCGTATCGATGGTGCTGAACCGATCTATGCTCAGCCACCACCGGGACCGCCGCTCATTGGATGACCACATGTCGTCCCGGCAAAACGTCCGACAACCGACACCTGCGGTCAGCTTTGTCGCGTCCGCGACACGGGGACTGTTCGGCTTGGCTCCTGCCAAACCTTGGTTCAGACCAATTTAACAGTATGCAGGACACTCTTTCTGAGGCTTTTCTGCCAACTTGGCATAATGTTGAGAGTCTTTGGTGGCCGATGCGCCAAGCATTGCGGTCGTCGCCGAGTACCGCAGCCATTCGGCTTTCTCCCTCGCAGACCGACGGGATGCTCAAGGCCTTGATTGAATGGCCGATCGAGGACGATTGGCTATAGGTGTGGATGTGCGCGAACTATCTGAAGGTGCGCCGCAGCGGCCGCGTCGTCTCGGTCGCGGTGATTATCGCCGTCGGCGTCGACCATTGCCGCGAGGTGCTTGGCATGAGGTCGGCATCTCCGTGGCCAAGCCGACCTGGACGGAGCTCCTGCGCAAACTGACGCGCCGCGGCTTCAGAGACGTCAAGCTTGTCGTCTCCGACGCGTCTCGGTCGCGGTGAGTATCGCCCTCGGCGAAAGCGGCGGTGTATCTACGCGGTAGCGCATCTCGTCCTATCCGATCCAAGGTTCCCGCGGATCAGACGAAGGTAAAGTCCCACGCGCTCAACCCAAGCCCGGCCAGATCCGCGACGCTGTGGACATTACCGAGATGAGCAAAATCGTCGGCATGGTTATCGGAGGTGACATAGGCCAGATTCCCTGAATGGGTTAACGGGTTATAGTAAACGATAACGTCGCCGATACGCTCATTGGAGATCGCATCCGCAGCCTGGGAGCCGTTGCTGAACGAGTTGGTGAGCACGACGACATGCTCGCCGTTCGCGCCCGCGGCGTCGCCGCTGTAGAAGGTGTCAACTGGATGGCCAGACCGCGAGCTGGCGTGGTTGACGAAGTTGGCGCCAAAGCCGTCGCTACCGAGGCCAACCGCATCGAAGGCCAAAGTGTCATCCGCCGGGTTGAAATCCAAGATCGAGGTATTATCCGGGTCCGGCCCGAAACGCGGGTCATATCCAGGGATCGGGTTGTGGAATTGGAACACGAACGTGTCGTTGCCTGTCCCCCCGGTCAGATAATCCCTGCCGTCACCAACAAAGAGGGTGTCGTTACCCGGACCCCCATAGAGCTTGTCATTATCCTCAGCAGCGATGCGCGGTCCGTCTCGCCCGCTGTCGCCGTAGAGGTAGTCATTGCCCTCCTCGCCAAAGACATGATCATTACCTGTGCCACCGAAGACTCGGTCATTGCCGGGCCCCGCCGAAATGGAATCGTTACCGGCAAGAGCGTCAATCCAGTCATTACCGTCGGGATCTGTGATCACATTCTCACCGTTGGTGCCGAAGAGGGCGTTGTCGCGCGGACTACCATGGATAGCCATCAGAGACACTCCTTATCCTGCGTCCCCACGCCACCTGAACCTTTTCATATCTCTCTTCAGATTATTGGCAAAATTGATTGTTCCGATTCAACATATTTACGCGATGGATGTGTGTCATCCTCGGGTGCGCCATGAGCGCCTCCGGGTCGTGCGCGCAATGACGGGAGGCGCGGATGCCGGAAGAACACGCGCGGCCTGCGGGCGTCCTGCTCTCCCGGTCGCGAGTGGATGTCTAACGCTTTGATATCGGAGAAACGTGATTGGAAAATTGCTTTCCAGGAATACGGTCATTGAGTAGGACCATATTGAAGCCGGAGCCTCCCGCGGTGGAAGCAGGGGCAGAATGATCGTTGGTCCTTGCTTGCCGTTTGTTTGACGCAAGGTGGTTGAATGCCTGAGCAAAGCAATCCGGCGCGGCACTCCTGAGCGCGCGGCAAGCGGCCGGGGCATTTCGATTCGCGGCAGAGGTCACCTCCATCTGCCCACGGGTGCTGTCGCCAGATTAAGAGTTGTTCCGTCTGCGGATCAGATCACAAGCAAGCAATGCCCAACGAAGGATCTTAGTACTTTGAGGACGGCTACTTGAAGGAAGCATGGGCCTCGTTTTGGAGCACGGCCGCAAAGTTGGACTGACTGACCGACAAAACAACCTTCGCCGACAGCTGACGCATGTGGCCGACATCGGTCAACCTTCAGCGGAATTCGGGTAGTAGCTCGTCGAATTTCGAGCGGTGAGATGTCTTTCCTCGCCAAGCGCGCAGGCGATTGCGACGATCGAGCGATCCGTGACAGCACGGGAAGCAATAGCTAGGCGCTCACTCGCTCCGCAGGCAAAGCGATGGCCAGCAGAATGCCGAGCCCCGGCGACGGGTGCCGAGCGAAACCGGAAAACAACATGCAATTGGTCTCGCCTCATGCAGCGGTCGGACCGGGAATGCGTGGCAGGGTCTCGGCCAGAAACCGCCAGTCCTCGCGCTCGCCCTCGCCTTCGCGACGCTTGCCAAAGAACTGGATGATCATCTTGCCATCGGCGCCGTAGGCTTCGAGCGAGGTGACGTGACCGTCCTTGGTCGGCTTGCGAACGGCCCAGACCTCGCGGATGTGGTGGGTCCCGAGATGCAGGTGGAAGGTCTCGTCGAGCACATTAATCCACGGGCCGATTGTTTTGACCCACTTGATCGGACCGGAATGGATCTGGATGCAGCCACGATTGCCTACAAAGCACATGATCGGCATTTCGTCTTCGGCCGCCTGTTGAAACATGGCGCCGATGGCGTCCTTTTCGAGCGCCCAAGCGTAAACCTCGCCGACCATACGCACCGCCTCGCGGCGGCTGAGCTTCAGTCTCTTCAACATGTCGAAGAACTGATGCACGTCCGTCAGCTGGCTCCAGCACTCGCGTAGATCCTCCACCGTGGCGGCTTGTTCAGGAACCTCTGCGTCGTCGTTGGCTCCGCTCGCCTTGAATACTACGATCGGCTCCTGGTTCGAGGATTCCAGCTCAGCCACCAGCTTCTGATAAGCATCGAGATTTGAGGCGGGCCCGAGTTGCACCTTGTGCATCGCCTTGCCGGCGGCATCAAAGAATTGCAGGCTATGGCTAATGTCCTTGCCATCGCGCTTCTCGACAGCAAAGCCATGCGCCCAAACTTTCGGGAAGATGCGCAAGTCGATCTCGTCGCCAAGTACCAGAGCATGCTTGTTGCCGGTGACCACCTTGTCGTAGACGCCGATCTTTTCGTGCACCGCACTTTCATTGCGAGTATGCGCCACCACTTCGCCGACCGCTTTGAGGCCGGTCAGCAGATCATTGACGCGCGGCTCGACACGAATCGCGCCCAGACCGCAATGCGCAGCGATCAGTTCCGCTTCTGAAATGCCCAGTCGGGCGGCGAGATCGTGCGTAAGCGTCACGAGCACCGCACGGCTGTCCTTGGTTGACAGAGGCAGGGTCAGATGCGGGCCGCTTT